>JBDLUZ010000067.1:0-9381 GCA_039805045.1 Bacteroidota bacterium
TGTATCTTGCCGTTATGTCTGATGCCAAACTGATCATGTTCGACAATCGCCTGAAGAAGGTGAAAAGAATACTTGGAAAACAAGCGAAACTCCAAGGTATTTCATGTTACAGGCTGTATGATCGCGACTTACCGGAATTTCCATTGATCATTGATGTATATGCCGAAGAAGTGCTGGTAACCGAGTACAGAAGCAACCACAAACTAACTGACGAAGAATATGATGCGTGGTTAACAGACAGCCTGGATACTATCCAGCATGTGCTGGAAAAGTCTCCTGAACAGATTCACCTCAAGGAAAGAAAAAGAAAAGAAAACCGAAGGGACCAGTACCTGAAAACGGCGGAAAAAAAGTTCTTTTTTGAAGTGCAGGAGGGTGGATTGCAATTTGAAGTGAACCTGACAGATTACCTCGATACCGGACTCTTTCTGGATCACAGGATAACCAGAAATATGCTGCGCAGCAGGTCTGCGGGTAAGAAGGTCCTGAACCTGTTTTGTTATACCGGGTCGTTTTCAGTTTATGCTGCAGCAGGTGGCGCAAGTCAAGTGGTTTCTGCTGATCTGTCTAATACTTACCTGGACTGGGCTAAGCGTAATATGGCTTTAAATGGTTTCGCCGGTGATCAGTTTGAATTTGTAAGGGCAGATGTTTTACAATGGCTGCCATCATTAAATCCTGAAAGTTTTGATATCATAGTATTGGATCCTCCAACATTCAGCAACAGCAAGGCTATGGAGGATATCCTTGACATACAGCTGATGCATGCGCAACTTATCAATACTTGTCTCGAAAAACTGAAAGCGGGGGGAGCTCTTTACTTCAGCACCAATGCCCGAAAATTTGAGATGGATACAGGGGCAATTCAAGGTGTAGTTCAGGATATTACCACCACAACAATACCCTTTGATTTCAAAGGCAAATTGCTGCGGTGGTGTTACCTGATAACAAAATTGGCTGATTAGCCTACGATTTCAACAATTTCAACATCAAAAATGAGGTCCTGTCCTGCGAGGAAATGATTCGCGTCCATGATAATCACGTCTTCCTTCACTTCCATCACAACAACTGGAACGGGTTGGCCATACTGGTTTTGCAGGTTCAGTTTCTGTCCAACTTCAACAGTCATTCCTTCCGGGATATTAGACGAAGGAAATTCTATAATTGCATTAGGATCTTTTTGTCCGTAACCATGATCAGGATCAATCTGAATGGTTTTTTTCTCACCAATAGCCATTCCCAGCACACCCGCGTCGAAACCTGCAATCATCTGACCGGCGCCTACTGTGAATTCCAGCGGAGCCCTACCCACTGAACTGTCAAATTGTGTTCCGTCCAGCAGCGTTCCTGTATAGTGAACCCTGACAACATCACCGCTTTTTACTTGCATAATCTTGAATTAAATGAATAAGTTTACAATTGATTTGAGTAGCGAAACTACTTTTAATCTTTTATTTTGAACGAAATAAACAGCAAAAACAATGCGAAATCTGTTCCTGTTCATTTTTTTATTAAGCAGCACACAACTTGTTGCGCAGACTGGCAAAGGCATAGTAAAGCCAGGAGCTGAAAATACTGCAGCCTATCTTGAACGTTTGAAGGGGAAACGCGTAGCTGTTTTTGCCAACCAGACATCTGTGGCTGGCAGCATGCACTTGGTTGACCTGCTGCAACAAAAAGGGGTACAGGTGAAGGTCATATTCGGTCCCGAACATGGTTTCAGAGGTACAGCAGATGCAGGGGAGAAGGTAGGTAATTACGTAGATACCAAAACCGGGATACCTGTTGTTTCACTGTACGGTGCCAAAAGACAACCATCAGCGGGGGATTTGGCAGAGGTGGATATTATGCTTTTTGATATTCAGGATGTGGGTGTCCGGTTCTATACATTTATTTCTTCCCTCGAAGAATACATGGAAGCTGCTTTTCTGAACAACAAACCTGTTATCGTTTTTGATCGGCCAAACCCCAATATCCATTATGTTGATGGGCCAGTGCTGGATACGGCTTTCCGGTCATTTGTAGGCATGCAGCCTGTTCCAGTAGTTTATGGCATGTCAATTGGGGAGTACGCACGCATGCTGGTGGGAGAGCGTTGGCTAAAGTCGGCTGCCTTGAAGCAATATGATGCCATGAAAGCCAGCGGAACTGAAGCGCTTCAGGTTATACCATGTTTGAATTATACCAGAAAAACAAAATACGAATTGCCGGTTAAGCCATCTCCCAATTTACCCGATAACGCTTCAATTTACTGGTATCCTTCAACGTGTTTTTTTGAAGGTACTGTTTTGAGTGAGGGCAGGGGTACGCCTAAACCTTTTCAATATTTCGGGCATCCCCAACTGCCATTAAGCCTGTTTTCTTTTACACCGCGGGCTATCCCCGGTGCCATGACACCCAAACTCAAAGATCAGCTTTGTTATGGATGGGATATTTCTGGCAGCAGTGAAGTGGTTTTTGCCAATGTCAATGGCCGCCTGCATCTGTCTTACTTACTTGAAGCTTACAGGCTTTTCCCGGAAAAAGATAAGTTTTTCATCATACCCAAATCTGGCGATTCAAGGGCATCGTTTTTCAATAAACTTGCAGGAAATGCACTGTTGATGGAACAGGTAAAGAATGGTATTTCTGAACAGGATATCAGGAAAAGCTGGCAGTCCGGCTTAGACAGCTTTAAAAAAATCAGGGCGAAATACCTGATTTACCCTGAAGGCCAGGTTCTGTAACCCGTCTGCGCCTTAATCACTAATTTTGCGCCATGAAGCCTTTAAAAGATTGCAGGTTGGTATTCATGGGGACTCCTGATTTTGCTGTAACCATTTTGGATAGGTTGGTAGAGGAGGGATGCAATGTTGTTGCAGTGATCACAGCGCCTGATAAACCAGCAGGGAGAGGCATGCAACTTACGCCGAGTGCAGTGAAAAAATACGCTGTAGAAAAGGGCCTGCATATCCTGCAACCGGAGAAGTTAAAGGATGCGGAATTTTTAAAAACCCTCAAAGAGCTTGGTGCTGATTTGCAAGTTGTTGTGGCATTTAGAATGTTACCCGAAGCTGTCTGGAACATGCCGCCTATGGGCACGATAAACCTCCATGGCTCACTACTTCCAAAATACAGAGGGGCAGCTCCTATCAACTGGGCAATTATTAATGGGGAAAGTATGACAGGTATCACAACATTCAAGCTTCAACATGCCATTGATACCGGCGATATCCTGATGCAGGAAACCATTGAAATACGTCCAAACGAAACAGCAGGAGAGTTACATGATGAAATGAAAGTACTTGGTGCAGGACTCGTTTACAAAACCCTCCATGCCTATTGTGAAGGTAAAATAAAACCATTCCCGCAGTCAGATGCTTCAGATCAGGCATCCTTGCCTGCTGCACCCAAAATACATACTGCAACCTGCAGCATCAACTGGAACCAGGGTGTAGCTCAGGTGTATAACCTCATCAGAGGACTATCTCCATATCCTGGCGCATTTACCAGTTTGGAAGGGAAGAGTTTAAAGATTTTTGCAGCAACCTTAGAGGAAAAAGGTCATGGCAAAGAGCCTGGAGTCTGGGAAACTGATGGAAAGTCATTCCTCAGGTTTGCAGCCGCTGACGGCTGGCTTTATGTTAAGTCAATGCAACTGGAAGGAAAAAAGCGCATGGCAGTGGAAGATTTCCTGCGCGGGCACCGTTTTAGCAACTGATTTCCTTCCAGTTGCGCTGCTTTTTATTGCATTTTGATGGCTTAGCTAGTTTTCGCTTTCTCTTTTAGGTAATACCCCAGCCACAAGCCACACAAACCCCATGAAGCAACAGCATCAAGCAATTCGATGTAGATACCCGGACTTTCATACCAGATGAAATTGGTGTAAGGAAATGAAAGGAATGAGAGTATGCCTATGATGAGTGATAGGTAGAAAATACTTCCGAAAGTCCTGGTTTTGCTTCTGTTTACAATTGAAATCAACAGCCAGACGATGATGATATCAATAATCAATCCCCTGGTCATATTCATGCCCATGTTTGTAGACATAGACGCTTTGTAATCAATGATCGCCCAGGGTTTGCCCATTGAACGGTCCATGCTCTTTTGTATGTCATCAGCACTTGCACCTGGAGGTACAGTAGGAAGAAAATATTTCCCTTCTTCCAACTGTGTTGAAAGATAATTCAGGATGGAGTCCTGCTTTGCAGTGTATTGCTGTGCAGGCCTGTGGAGATCAAGCGCAGCATTAGACAGGAACTGCCAGAAAAAGATGATTATCCCGCCTACCAGGGATGCGATGATTGTTTTTTTCATATCAGACTATTATATTCTGAATTTAATGCATTTACCTGTGATAACTTTACAGTTCAAACAAAATATATGCAAGTTATTGCCACAAGGTTTATGCGTTATGTGCAGATTGACACCCAGAGTGATCCGGAGAGTAAAACCTTTCCTTCAACCGCAAAGCAAAAGGAATTGTCTGCTTTGCTGGTTAAAGAATTGCTTGAAATGGGCGTTACTGATGCACACCTTGATGAATGGGGGTATGTGTATGCAACCATTCCGGCAAATACCCTTAAAAAGGTACCGGTAATTTGTTTATGTGCTCACGTGGATACTGCACCAGACTGCAGTGGTACCGGGGTAAAACCCATCTACCATGCTGACTATCAGGGACAAGACATTATCCTGCCGGATGACCCTGCTCAGGTTATTTCTCCGCTTAACCATCCATACCTGCTTCAAAAAAAAGGGGATGACATCATCACCGCAGGCGGACTAACCTTGCTGGGAGCAGATGACAAGGCCGGTGTGGCCATCATCATGGAATTAGCCCGGAAACTGATGTGTGATGATCAAATTAAACATGGTGCTGTGCGCATTCTTTTCACCCCTGATGAGGAAGTGGGGAGGGGTGTGGAACACCTCGATATGGAAAAGCTTGGGGCAGACTTTGGTTATACCCTTGATGGCAGTGAGTTAGGGTCTCTGGAGTCAGAAACCTTTTCTGCTGATGGTGTTGAAGTGCATATTCAGGGCGTAATTGCGCATCCGGGTTCTGCAAAAGGCGTAATGGTTAATGCAATTAAGCTTGCTGCTGATTTTGTTGCGGCATTGCCAGACAGGGAATGGGCGCCGGAAGTAACATCAGGGCGGGAAGGATTTGTGCATCCCACAGATATTAAGGGAGGGGCGGAGTCTGCAGTTGTTAAATTCATCATCAGGGATTTTGACACACAAATGCTTGCAGTTCATGAGGCCCGCCTTGAATCCATACTTCGTGGAGTAATGGCCTGTGAACCACGGGCAACATACACATTTACGGTTCATGAGCAATACCGGAATATGCGGGAAATACTGGATAAACATCCTGAAGTTGTTGCCCATGCAGATAATGCCATGCGTGCATGTGGAATTGAGCCTTTAAGCTTGCCTGTGAGGGGTGGAACTGATGGCTCACGGTTGTCTTTTATGGGACTGCCTTGTCCAAATATTTTCACTGGAGAAATGGCACTCCATTCGAAGCATGAATTTGTGAGTGTTCAGGATATGGAAAAGGCTGTGGCCGTGCTGGTAGAGCTCCTCCGCTCATGGGAACTTGCTGCTGCGGAATAACTTTATCAAGATTTTTAGAAAATAAAATCTCACCTTCATATAGCCTAAAAAACAACAGATATATGCTCATTCAATTGCTCCAGATAGCCGATAGCGTTTCCCCCATTGTTTCACCACCTGCAACCGTCTCAAAGACCATGCACCTGTTTGATGTGCTTCAGTCTGGGGGGGCGTTGATGATACCTCTTGGATTGCTTTTTATACTGGCAGTATTCTTTTTCTTTGAAAGGTATATAGCGATCAATAAAGCAGGAAAAATTGATGATAATTTCATGCGAATCATCCGTGATCATATTGCCAACGGGAATGTAACCGCGGCAAGATCCATGACACGCAATACGGATAATCCAGTTGCTAGGATAATCGACAAAGGGGTTCAACGCATAGGCAAACCTGTTGAAGCCATCGAGCGGAGTATGGAAAGTGTTGCCAGGCTGGAAATGTACAACCTTGAAAAGAACCTCAGTGTGCTGAGTGTAATTGCACGAGCAGCTCCGATATTTGGATTTGTTGGAACATTGGCAGGACTTATGCAGTTGTTTTTCGATATCAATACAACTGGTGAATTTGTTTTGAATACGATTGCAGGTGGATTGTATGTGAAGCTTGTGACTTCAATAACAGGACTGGTTATTGGGTTGCTGGCATTTCTCGGATCCAGTTTTTTGCATACGCAAATAGACAAGACAGCCAATAAGATGGAAGTGGCTGCAACAGATTTTCTCGATATTCTTCAAGACGCAGTCAAACAAGACTAAATCAGCATGCAAATCAGAAAAAAATTACGTGGAGAAACGGAGGTATTTACAGAAGCACTCAATGACATTCTGTTCATCTTGTTGATGTTTTTTCTCATTGTATCCACGCTGGCTAATCCCAATGTCATTAAACTCTCTCAGCCGAAATCTACCGGTGATACCAAAGCCAAACAGAATGTTGTTGTTTCTATAGACGCCAACAGGCAGTTTTATGTGGGTACAACACCCGTGTCTTTTGATTCACTCAAGGCCCTGCTTCAACCGGTAATCGCAAAAGAAAAAACTGAGATTCCCACCATAGTAATCAACGCAGACAAAACCGTTGATATAGATGCTGTTGTTGGGGTGATGCGCGTGGCTAAAGAACTTGGCGCCCGTACTGTACTGTCAACCGAAAAGCAATAAGGAACTAAAGGGATGCGCCTGTTTTGATTCCATAAACAATCCTGTCTTTCCCCTGCATGTCCTGCAATACTGTAACCTGTTCAAACTCATTCGACTCCATCCAAGAGGCAACCTCATGGGCATATGATGCATGGGTTTCAAAGAATAACATACCACCTCTGTAAAGGTGGTGCAATGAAAAATTTACAATGGCCTTGTAAAATATAAGTGGATCTTCATTTTCCGTAAACAATGCCATGTGTGGTTCATGCTTCAAAACATGCAATGCCATATCCTGTTTGTCTTCATCCGGTATATAAGGGGGATTGCTGACCATGATATCAAATGATGGTTTATGGTCATTCCAGGCTTCAATGAGTATGTCTGCTTCAACAAATTTAATGTCAGTTCCAAGCAGTTCTGCATTGAACATGGCGAGTTCAATTGCCTTTTTACTTTTGTCCATCGCAGTAACTTTCCAGTCTTCAAAGTATCTTTTCAAAGCGATTGCTATACAACCACTACCGGTGCCAATATCCAGCATCCTGATTTGGTAGTTTTCTGCGTGATGTTTGTTCTTGTAAATATTTCTGACGATTTCAACCAGTTCCTCAGTCTCGGGTCTGGGGATCAATACACGTTCATCTACTTTAAAACGCATACCTGCAAACCAGGCATGTCCCAGCACATACTGAATGGGCCTGCCGTGTAACAACTCTCTGCTGCATTGCTGAAAACGCTCCAGCTGGGCTTCAGACAGCTCTTCATTGTGGTGTATGATGCGCAGAGATCTTTCCCATCCTGAAATCTCTTCCATCACCATATCGGCTATGCCGGCAGACTCTCTCAAGTCGTACATGACTGACAGGGCCATTCTTAATTCCTGGTATGCTTCTCTGATTTGCACATGCCAAAAGTAATTCATTTAACTTTGGTTACTTGATTCACCTGCAGGCATCATGCCTGAAAGTGAGAAATCCTTTTTTTATGTTGGGATTGACAGCTAATGATTGCATGGAGCTGGCGCTGGAGCTTGCTGCCGCAGGGCGTGGATACGTTTCACCTAACCCTATGGTAGGTGCCGTGCTTTGTTATGACGGCAGGGTAATCGGGCAGGGCTGGCATCAACAATTTGGTGGTCCGCATGCAGAAGTTAATTGCCTGAATGCTGTTTCACCTGAAGATCAGCACCTCATAAGTAAAGCTACGATGTATGTAACATTGGAGCCCTGTGCCCACCACGGTAAAACGCCTCCCTGTGCGGACCTGCTTATTCGTTCTGGTATACAGCATGTTGTGGTTGCAGCAGTTGATCCCTTTGATGCTGTAAAAGGTCAGGGAATAGCGCGCATGCGTCTTGCAGGATTGCGCGTGGAACAGGGTTTGCTTGCAAAGGAAGCCACTGAGCTTAACAGTCGTTTCTTTACTTACCATATTCAGCACAGGCCATATATCACACTCAAGTGGGCTGAAACTTCAGATGGATTCATGGGGAGTGGCTCGGCAGTGCGTCTTTTTATTTCTGGTGAGGAAACCAATAAGCTTGTTCATACTTGGAGGGCTGCAGAAGATGCGATCCTTATTGGTGCAGGTACCGCGGTACTTGATGATCCGTTGCTTAACGTAAGATTGGTTGAAGGTCATTCCCCGTTACGAATCATTGTTGATGTATCTGCGCAATTACCGGCGGGTTTGAAGATGTTCAATGATGGACAGCCCGTAGTTGTTGTTAACAAACTGATTGAGGGCGTGGAGGGTCATGTTACTTATCTGAAAATGGATCTGGCGCGGGGGCCTGAACCGCTGCTCGACTGGCTCTATGAGAAAAAAATTCAGGGTTTGATGGTGGAAGGAGGCAAAAAGACATTGCAGTATTTTCTGGATTCCGGCTTTTGGGATGAGATTAAAATAATTACGAATACAACCTTAAACACAGGCGGAGTTGTCAGGGTGCCTGAAGTGCCTGCATTTGCTGTATTTCAGCACATTACCCAGGTTGGAAAAGACAGGATTGTCACTTATAAAAAACGCAGATGAATCAGCAGGATCCAAACTATTTTCAGACGATAGAAAAACCTGCAATGGCAGAATTCAATGACCGGGGTAGCAGGTTTATTGCGTATGTTCATCCAATAGCTGCTGTTGATGACTTCAAAGCAATCCTGAATGATGTTAAAAAAGAACATCCTAAAGCCTCACATCACTGTTTTGCATACAGAATAGGCAATGATGGTAACAATTTCAGGGTAACGGATGCCGGTGAGCCTTCCGGAACAGCCGGCCGGCCAATCCTGGGTCAGATAGACAGCAAGGGATTGACCAATGTATTGGTTGTTGTTGTGCGTTATTTCGGGGGAACCCTGCTTGGGGTGCCCGGATTGATCAATGCCTATAAATCCGCTGCAGCTCTTGCATTACAGCTGACGCCCATTGTAAGAAAACAGGTTGAAAGTATTTATGATGTGGAATTTGATTATACAGTTACCAATGATGTACTGAAGGTGTTCCGGAAATTCAATTGTGAAATACTTAATCAGGAGATGTTGTTGTTCTGTAATTATCAGGTTGGCGTTCCCCGAATTCATGAGCCTGAATGGCTGCGTATGATAAAAGAAGTTAAGGGTGTTGTATGTAAAAA
>JBDLUZ010000068.1:0-9280 GCA_039805045.1 Bacteroidota bacterium
GGGATTTATCAAAGCAAGCGCGTTTGCCTGACCTGATATTCCACCGTTATCCAATGGCATACCGTCTATTACTATCAGAGGATCATTACTGGCATTGAGCGAAGCACCACCACGAATCCGTATGGTACTACCCGCGCCAGGTGCACCACTGTTGGATGTAATTTGCACACCAGCAACCTTGCCCTGGATAAGTTGCTCAGGAGTTGTCAATGCACCCTTTACAAAATCTTTGGAGCCTACAGTAGCAATACTGCCTGTAAGGTCCTTTCTTCGGGTTGAACCGTATCCAATTACAACAACATCACCTAGTGTAGATGAAGAAATCTCCAAACCGATGTTGAGCACTGAACCTGTTATGGCTACTTCACGCGTTGAATATCCACTGAAAGAGATAACAAGCGAATTAACACCTGCAGGTACTTCGATTGAGAAATTACCAGTTTCACCCGAGACTGTGGAGTTGCTGGTACCTTTTGCCGTAATGGTTGCTCCGTTAAGTGGAGTACCGGCATTAGAATCGCTGATTTTACCAGTCACAGTCCTGTTCTGTGCTGTTGCCGAAAGGATGACGGCAAACTGTAACAGGAACATCATGATGTACCTGCTCACCGGCTGTTTGATTTTAACAAGCATAGTGTAGTTTGATTGATGAAGAATTAGAAAGTGTATATTTTACGCAAACTGTTAATGGCATAAAAAAAAGGAAATAGGTTTCCGTAAAATTGCAATCGTTTTCGTGTTAAAAGTACACAAATATTGATTTAACACAATTATTTTGGAAAAAAAATAATTTTAAAAACCATAACCTTTAATTAATCATTGATTCAGCATTATTTATTAAAGGTTATGGTTATATTATCAATGTGATAAATCAGTTTCCAGGTGCTTTCTTATAGATTCCCAAATCCGAAAGTGTTACCGCAACAGGAGATTGAAATTTAATGCGCAAGGAATTGGTTTCTACGGGATTGGACAAATGAATTATCCTGCAAGCGCCAACTGAAGTTGCTTCTCCTACTTTAACCCATTGGTTTCCTGAAAATATTTCAACTTCAACTTTATCCAATCTTTGTCCAAGTGGAATATACTCTCTCATCCTTATCAGATCAAAAGTCTGAGAAGCGTTCCATTTTACTTCGATAACAGGTGTAAGTGCTTGATCATTTGAAGCCCAGTAGGACTTAACATTATCATCAGTAAGATTTTTGATTGAAAAATCCTTACCCCGGGTATCCTTTGAGCTTATTGAAGCTGTTTTCAACAAGTTATTGGAGAAACTCTTGCTCACTAATCGGCCAAAACCTTCAAGCGCTTTGACATCTTCTTCATCTAGCAGTCCACGTGTATCAGGCGCTATACCCAAATCAAGCGCGGCACCTCGGCCTACACTCTTCAGGTAAAGCTGAAAAAGCTGCTCAGGCGTTTTTGTCTTTCCTTTTTGTTCAGGATGCCAAAACCATCCTGGTCTGAGGGGCACGTCACATTCAGCAGGTACCCAGTTTTTTCCACCCCTAGTGCCAAATGGATTCTGGGTATGGTCTAGGTTGCCTGGAAATGCAATGCTTTCTCCCTTAGCAGGAAGAGGTGTAAAAGTGGCCCAAGATGTCTCTCCAGCAAATCCGCTCTCGTTGCCCACCCATCTTACATCCCATCCGATATCACTGAAAAGGTTGGCCATTGGCTGAAGACTGCGTGTAATGGCCCAAGTGGTATCCCAGCCGTAATAGGTATCTCTGTTTATTTTTCGCGTAGTTCTTGCTCCGCCATAGTATCCGTCTCCACCATTGGCGCCATCGTGCCAGGACATGAACAACTCACCATACTGGGTATACAATTCCCGCAACTGTTCGCGGTAAGCTTTTACATATTCAAAAGTTCCGTAATCCGGATTGTTCCTATCCCATGGAGAACAATATACACCGAACTTTAATCCGGCCTTTCTGCATGCTTGCTCCATCTCCCTGACCATATCCCCTTTCCCATTCCTGAATGGAGACTGACTTATATTATATGATGTGGTTTTTGTAGGCCAAAGGGCAAAGCCATCATGGTGCTTAGCCACTAATACCATCCCTTTTAATCCACCTGCCTTGAATGCAGCCACAATCTTATCGGCGTCGAACGCAACCGGATTAAAAATTTTTGGATCGGCATCACCATATCCCCATTCCTTGTTTTCAAATGTAGTTGGTGTGAAGTGTACCAGACCGTATACCTCTGTCTCATGCCATTTCAATTGCCTTTCAGAAGGCAAGGCTCCATAAGGTGCTGGTGGTAACTGGGCATAACCATATTGAAAAGATGAGAGCAGCAAAACGAAAACAAGGTGTATAGATTTCATTAGGGAAAATTAATCAAAATTATTTTTTTATCATCCTAATTCATTACGTTTATCTTAAATTGTCGTTCTAAATCAACCTTTATAGATTATGCCTGCATCACCTTTTGAATTACTTCTTCCCCATGTGATGGTTACCGGTGGTGCCAGTGGTATTGGATTGGCTATCGTGCAGCTCTTTCAACAGCAAGGTGCAGTAATTGATGTTCTGGACCTTCACAAACCGGATAAACAATGGATGGAAGAGCAGAAACTGGACAGTGAAAGGGTGCACTTTCATGCAGTTGACATTACCAATCAGCAGGACGTACAAGATGCCGTTTCACTTATTGCCATCCAAAGGGGAATTGGGATTCTTATTAACAATGCTGGTATTGCCCACGTTGGTAATGTTGTAAATACTGCTGAAGACGATTTCATGAAAGTCTTCAATGTGAATGTCAGGGGTGCTTACAATTGCATGCAGGCCTGCATTCCTTATATGGAGGAACAAGGCGAAGGACTTATCATCAACATGGCATCCATTGCGGCCACCTTAGGCATTGCAGACCGTTTCGCCTATAGCATGAGTAAGGGTGCCATTTTATCCATGACCCTCAGCGTAGCAAGAGACTATATTAAAAAAGGAATCAGGTGCAACTGTATTTCCCCGGCCAGGGTACATACCCCATTTGTAGATGGCTTTGTCAATAAAAACTATCCTGGTCAGCAAGAAGAAATGTTCAAAAAACTTGCAGCAAGTCAGCCTATTGGCCGCATGGGGCAACCAAATGAAATAGCATCATTGGCCTTCTACCTTTGCAGCAGACAAGCTTCTTTTATCACAGGATGCGACTATCCTATCGATGGCGGATTCACCAGATTGAACAATTGAAAACACAAATACATGAAACTATTCAGATTTGAGCAGGAAGGTAAAGTAAAATTGGGATTGGCAACCGAAGATGGACAACATCTAGATATTTCAACATCAGGCATGTCCCTTACAGAAAATTTTCTGGGTGCCAATGGACTTAATCAATTGCGGCAATGGTTGAAAGATCATCAGCACAGTTGCCCTATCATGGCAACACCGATCCATTACCTGTCATGCGTGGAAAGGCCATCCAAAATTATCTGTGTTGGATTAAACTATGCCAAACATGCACAGGAAAGCGGCATGGCAGCTCCAGCTGAGCCAGTCATATTTTTTAAAAGTACAACCGCTTTATGCGGACCCAATGATCCGGTTATCATTCCCAAAGGTTCAGAAAAAACCGATTGGGAAGTGGAACTGGCAGTAATCATCGGCAAAAAAGCCAGCTATGTAGATGAGGCAAAAGCCATGGATTATGTTGCAGGATATTGTTTGCACAACGACTATAGCGAGCGTGCTTTCCAACTCGAAAGAAGCGGACAATGGGTGAAGGGAAAAAGTTGCGACAGCTTTGCACCAATGGGTCCGTATTTTGTTACAGCTGATGAAGTAAGCGATCCACATAACCTCCATTTGTGGCTTGATGTAAATGGTCAACGCATGCAAGACTCTTCCACATCAGATCTGATTTTCAACATACCCCATCTGGTAAGTTATATTTCACAATTCATGACATTACTTCCCGGTGATGTAATCAGCACTGGAACACCTGCAGGAGTTGGACTCGGACAAAAACCTGCCCCCTGGTATTTAAAACCCGGAGATGAGGTTAAACTTGGTATAACAGGACTGGGAGAACAACACCAAATTGCTGTGGCTTATGCGGATTGATGCACATCAGCATTTCTGGCAGTATGATCCTGACAGACATAGGTGGATAAATGATGAAATGTCTGCTATCCGCCGTGACTTTTTCCCGGGAGATCTGGCAACCATTTTAAAAACCCTGCAAATTGATGGAACAATAGCTGTGCAAGCGGATGAAACGGTGGTAGAAACTACTTTTTTGCTTGACCTCGCAGCAAAAAATGATTTCATCAAAGCGGTGGTTGGGTGGACTGATCTTCATTCACTTGAGCTGGAGAAGACCCTATACAATTTTAAGGGTATTGAAAAACTTGCAGGTTTCAGGTGTGTTATGCAGGGTGCCCCTGACGAAAAATACCTCAGGAATGATCTATTCGCCAATAATTTGAAAAAACTTGCTGAACATGGTTACACCTATGATCTGCTCGTTTACCATAACCAGCTGCCGGCACTTATCAGTATGACAGAAAAACTGCCGGATAACCAGATGATACTCGATCATGTTGGCAAGCCCGATATCAGGAATAATCAGTTTCAGACATGGAAAGAGCAAATTAAAATCCTGGCTAAACATCCCGGAATTTATTGCAAATTAAGTGGAATGGTAACAGAGGCAAATTATTCAAAATGGACTTATGACGATCTGCTTCCCTATCTGGAAACTTCAGCTGAATACTTTGGTATAGACCGGATATGCTTCGGATCAGACTGGCCTGTGTGCCTGGTGGCGGGCAGTTACAATAAAGTTTATGAAGTAATAGAAAAATTCGTACACCAGCTTTCCAAATCAGATCAGGAAAAAATTTTCGGCCTCAACACATTACAATTTTATAAGATTAAGGATGGATCTACAACTAAGGGATAAAATCATCATCGTTACAGGAGGAGCCAAAGGAATTGGTGAAGGCATTACCAGGGTTCTATCTGCTGAAGGAGCTTTTCCGGTAATTTTTGGCAGAAACGAAGCAGATAATCTTGCCTTGATCAAAGAACTTGGCACAGGAGATCAGATAACAGTTGAATTGACAGATCCTGATGCATGTCAACATGCGGTGCATGAAGTGCTAAACAGATATAAGCATATTGACGGCGTTGTGAATAATGCAGGCATCAATGATGGCGTTGGTCTGGAATCAGGAAATTATCAACAACTGATAAAATCCTTGCATAACAACCTGATTCATTACTACATGGTTGTACAAGCCGCCCTTCCCGCATTGATTGCATCCAGGGGAGCCATTGTTAACATCAGTTCAAAAGTAGCAGAAACCGGACAGGGTGGAACATCAGGGTACGCAGCTTCAAACGGTGGTCGTAATGCATTTACCAGAGAATGGGCTGTTGAATTATTGAAATTCGGTATCCGGGTCAATGCCGTAATTGTTGCAGAATGTTATACCCCGCTTTATGATAAATGGATTAAAACACTTCCAAACCCGGAAGACACATTGACTAAAATTACCTCCCGGATTCCGCTTGAGAAAAGAATGACAACATCTGAAGAAATAGCTAATACAGTTGCATTCCTCCTGTCTTCAAAATCATCCCATACCACCGGTCAGCTCATTCATGTTGATGGTGGGTATGTTCACCTAGACAGGGCTGCATTACAATAAAACAACCAAAAATGACTACCAAAAAAACAACTGCTTACCTGATTCCTTTCATCCTAGTTACAAGTCTCTTCTTTCTTTGGGGTATTGCCAATAACCTAAACGGCATTCTTATCCCCCATTTAAGAAAAGCACTTCAACTGACCAATATGCAGTCGACCTTTGTAGACACTGCAGTTTACCTGGCTTATTTCCTCGCGGCAATACCAGCAGGAATTATTTTGAAAAAATTCGGTTATAAAAAGGGAATTATATCGGGATTGATATTGTTTAGTATTGGAGCTTTTCTTTTTATTCCTGCAGCAAACAGCAGGACTTATGAAGTTTTTCTGACTGGTCTTTTCATCTTAGGGTGCGGACTCACCATTCTGGAAACAGCTGCCAATCCATACGCAACCAAACTGGGTGATGCCGATAGTTCAACACAAAGGTTGAACCTGGCCCAGTCTTTCAATGGACTTGCTGCATCTGTTGGTCCGTTTATAGGAACCATCTTCATCCTTTCCGGGAAAGAATACAGTGCTGAAGAGCTTTCACTGATGCAAGACGCTGAACGCATTGCATACCTGAGCGGTGAAGCCGCTTCTGTGAAAATGCCCTATATGATACTTGGCATATTTCTACTGATCATTGCTGTTATATTCCTGGTCAATAAATTTCCAGAATTCAAAGAGGAAGAAGCGGGAGGGGCTACAGGAAGTATAAGCGGAGCAATTAAGCACAGACACCTGAATTGGGCTGTAGTTGCACAACTGTTTTATGTTGGTGCACAGGTATGCGTAACGAGTTTTTTTGTTCGAATGGCTATTACTGGTGGCGGAGTAGATGAAAAGACTGCTGGATATTATCTGGGAATCTATGGTTTGTTATTCATGATAGGCCGATTTGCTGGAACCTTTTTCATGCGGTTCATTGCACCGGCAAAATTGCTTTCAATGTATGCGGTTGCCTGTATCATATTAAGCCTTGTGGCCATTTATGCTGATGGCCAGTATGTAGTGGTTGCATTGGGCGGTCTGGGCTTTTTCATGTCTATCATGTTTCCTACTATCTTTTCACTTGGCATAAGAGACCTGAAAGAGCATACAAAACCTGCATCCTCACTGATTGTAATGGCCATCATCGGTGGTGCCATATTCCCTGTAATCATGGGTAAAATAATCGATAACTCTAATGACAATATTCAAATCGGCTACAGCGTTCCTATGCTATGCTTTCTGGTAGTCTTGTATTATGGATTAAAAGGACATCAACCTAAAGCCAGTTGATATGAAAACATTTTACCTAGCATTGGATTTGGTAGATGATGAGAAGCGCATTGCGGAGTATGAAGCGTACCATAAGAAGGTGGCTCCAGAAATAATCAAAAGCATTACAGATAGTGGAATCACAAACATGATTCTATATCGGACTGGCAACAGATTGTTTATGATCATTGAAGCAGAAGATCGATTCGATTTTGAAGCGAAATCCCAAATGGATGCCTCCAATCCTGCTGTTCAAGTTTGGGAAGCACTGATGAGTACTTATCAGCAAAGACTTCCCTGGTCAAAGCCTGGTGAAAAATGGGTGCTGATGGATGAAATATTTAACCTGAAAAAGAATGATTCTTTGCAGTATTGAGGAAAGTCCTTTTGGTAAGCTGCTTTTTGCGTCAGAGAACGGAAAGGTTTGCTATGCCTCGTTTATGGACGAAGGGCAAGAGTCTATCAATGGTCTGCGTTTTTATCTCATTCACCAGGAATGGCAGCTGGTGCAAGAAAATATACATAGCGATATTGTCTCCCAATTGTTGAGCAGGCAAATCAGCAACCTAGAAATGATGGTCAATCCAATTGGTACTGAATTTCAGCGCAGTGTATGGCGTGAGTTGATAAAAATTCCATTTGCGGAAACAAGAACCTATTTGCAAATTGCCATTGAATTAGGAAGCTCATCTTCAGCAAGAGCGGTTGGCACTGCCATCGGAGCAAATCCAATTGCATGGCTTATTCCATGCCACAGGGTAATCCAGACATCTGGTGGGATGGGTGGATATCGCTGGGGACTTGACCGGAAAAAAGAATTGCTGAACTGGGAAAAAGAGACACACCCTACCTGGAAAAAACAATTTACTCAAACCCGCCTTTTCCCCGATAAAGGCTGATAGGCTTATCCAGCTTTAGTTCCAAAACTGTAATGTATTTATCTTGTACACCATTGGGAATATTGATATATACAAGACCCGGAACTGGACTCCATGAGATTTTCCCCACCACCTTATGACTTAGTTTAGCATCTGTACCCAGTACATTGATTTCCCTAATCGCATTGCTCAATCCTTTAATCATGATCGTTCCTGAAGTATGTCCTTGAAGAAAAAGATAAAGTGAAGTGGAGTCTTTTGAAATTGTTGTTGGCCCGTAAAAGTGACCTTGTGCAATTCCCGCTTTAGTCCCAAAAACCGCCCTTGCATGTTTCTTATTCCAGGCTCCAAGCTCACGTAGCACATGTACCTGCTCTTCTGGGATGGTTCCATCTTCGCGCGGACCGATATCAAGCAGTAAATTACCCCCATGACTAACAACATCAGCAAACAAACTAATTATCTCATAAGGCGTTTTCCAGTTGGTATCCTTGTGTTGAAACCCCCAGTTGTTGTTGATGGTCATACAGAGTTCCCACCAGTTGTAATTGGGTCTGGAAACAGGCACATTTTGTTCAGGAGTATCATAATCGCCATAGCCCATTAACCTACCATTGATGATGGCATCGGGGTTTTTATCGAAGAGCATCTTTCTTACTTTCGCGCTCTCCCATTCTTCAGCACTGTGCTCCCAATCACCATCAAACCAATAAAGATCAGGATTGAAATTCACGGAAAGCTCTTTGAGTTGATTTTGATAAAATTGTCTGAAACGCTCCCACTTCTTGGAATCATTTGAAATTTTATACCTGCTGCTGTCTTTCATGAATGCCGGATAATCGGGGTGACTCCAATCAATCAGACTGAAATAGGCTCCTGCTTTAATACCGCGCTTGCGTAATTCGCCAAAAAAAGGAGTAATCAGGTCACGCATTGCAGGGGTATTTCTGACTGTGCTGTAATGATTCTCTTTGGTATTCCAAAGCGCTACACCATCATGATGCTTTGTTGTGATCACTGCATACTTTGCACCTGAATTTTTAATAAGTTCTGCCCAGGCTGAGGGATCATATTTTGAAGCAGTAAAGCCATTAAGCTGGTTCATATAATCTGCCCAGGGCATTTTCTTGTTGTAAAATGCCCAACTTTCGTCAACACCATTCACAGCATAAATGCCCCAGTGAATGAAAATTCCCAGTTTCGCATCTTCAAACCAGCCCATTTTAGAGCGGATGCTGTCTGGATTGATTTTTTGCTGGGAGAATGCTAAGAGGGTTGATTTTAATTTGTTCATATTATTGTTTCTATTGGGGAAATTTTAGGGCAATTGCACACAGGTTGAAAATTATTGTTGCTCCTGAATCTTTTCCCTGACTACAACCAGGTCTTCCAGATTTACCTGAAGTGGCATGGCACCAAGATTGACAATGGCTTTTTTGCCCCGGATAGCTGCGAGAACGCCCACCTTGTTGTTCTGCTTC
>JBDLUZ010000069.1:0-8867 GCA_039805045.1 Bacteroidota bacterium
GGCCTTAATCCTGCTCCTCCTTTATCGGTATAAGTAGCTGTTATCAGCATCATATTTCCATTACCCATATCCTTGTCTGTTGGAACAATTGAACCTTTTGCGGGTAAAGAAGGTGCTTCTTTTTTATTCAACCCGAGGATCCACTCTACAATCATATCCGCATCAGACGGCTTGAGATCGGGGTGGGCAGACATGGCAACATCTCCCCATACACCTCCGCCACCTTTGATGATCTTGTTGGTGAGGTAAGCCCTTGCCTTGGGGTCCTTCTCGTATTTTGCAGCCACATCCTTGTATGCTGGTCCTACGGACTTCTCAGCCTCTTTATGACAAGCCTTGCAATCCAACGTAGCGGCGAGGTTTTTACCTTCCATCGCTGCTGTGATGATCTGGTGTCCAACTACCTGTGCCTTATCCGGACTGCTCAAGTAATCCACTTTTACAAAAACAGACTTGGCATCGATGCCGCCTTTAGCGGTAGATCCATCTTCTTTGTCATTGATAAGTACAGAGTACGGCACTGGTACACCTGGGAAATAGAAATCGCTGTTGTTTTCTGTTTTAACAGTAACCTGTGGCTCCTCATTGCCTGCATAAACTTTCAGCACCTCACTCTTGGTAATTGCTCCTTTACTGTCTCTTGCTTCTACATATATATTATACTCACCTGGTTTGGTAAAAGTAAAACTGGATTCCGTTGAAGCATTGGCTGGCTTAACAGCTGCTCCGAAATGCCAGATATACGTGAGTGCATCCTTATCTGGATCAACAGTTCCAGCTGCAGATGTTTTGACTGTAAACGGAATAGAACCTGTGCGTTTACCAATGCTGATTTTTGCCTTTGGTGCCCTGTTTCCACCATTGAAATCAATGCGTGACAATGCTGCATCGGCATTCTTGCTGAACCAGCCTGTACCATATTCAATCATGTACATGCGGCCATCAGGACCCATCTCCACATCCATGGTGTTGGCAAACTTGGTGCCTTCCATAAACGGTTCCAGTTTCTCAAAGTTTCCGTCTTTATCCAGTGTTACCCACTTCATCCATCCGCGCATCCACTCATAAAACAACACTTTTCCGTCATAATAGGCTGGAAATCTCGTTGTTTGCGGATACATATCTGAGTAATAGGTTGGTCCAGCCATGGCATTCCTACCCCCTGTTCCCAATTCAGGAAAATCTGGAGAAACAGCGTACGGATACCAGATGAAAGCGGGACTCACCTGTGGTAACTCAACCAATCCGGTATTGTTTTTAGAGAGATTCAAGGGCTTGAGGGGATCATACTGCTCTCCGGATTGTCCGGTTGCGTAATCAAACTGTTTGTAAGGATAGTTTTTACCGATGAACAGGGGCCAGCCGAAGAATCCGGCTTTCTTTGCCTGATTGAATTCATCATAACCCCTGGATCCACGATCAGGTTTATCTTCCTGGGCATCCGGACCCACATCACCCCAATAGAGGTATCCACGTTTCTTGTCTACGGATATCCTGTAGGAGTTCCTGGTTCCCATCACATAAATTTCAGGCCTGGTTTTTGCTGTACCGGGCGCAAAGAGATTGCCTTCGGGTATGGTGTAGCTGCCATCGAGGTTAACATTGATCCGCAATACCTTACCCCTGAGGTCGTTGGTATTGGCTGAACTTCTGCGTGCATCGAATTGTTCAAAGCCCTCGCGGTTGTCCATTGGGCCATAACCATCCAGCTTATAGGTGGAATTAGGCTGATTGAATGGAGTGGCATTGTCGCCTGTAGAAAGAAACAGTTCCCTTCCCTTGCCAAAGGTGAGTGAACCACCAGTATGACAACAGATTTTTCTGGTTGATGCAACGTCAAGTATCTGCTTTTCAGATTTGAGGTCGAGCTTCCCGTCTTTGAAAACAAAACGCGACAAACGGTTTACTGATGTATCGAGTGGCGCATAATACATATAGATGTAATGGTTATTGGCAAAATCGGGATCAGCGGTTATACCCATCAAACCTTCTTCAGCATTGACACCGGCTACACCTGAACGGTGGTACAGGTCAAATTTGGCTACCTGTGTTACTTTTTTGGTAGCATTGCTGTACCACATCACCTCACCTTTACGCTGGGCTACCAGTATATCCAGGTTGGGCAATACGGCGAGCTCTGTTGGCTCATCAAAAACACCTCCCGCCAACACATTCTTGGTGAAACGGTCATTTTCTGGAACGAGCTGTGTTTTGGCTTTGGTATAATCCAACTTCACACCCTTACCGATGGCATATTGGATGCCACCAAGCAGGTGCTTCAGGAATAGGGGGTCAGCAAAAGATTCGTTGGTATGACCAAATTCAGTATAAAATGACCTTCCGCCATCATATTCATGGTACCAGGCCATGGGATGATTATCTCCATTCTCACCACCTTTGTAGGAAGTTTCGTCTATGCTGATCAACACCTTTACATGTTCAGGCACTTTTTTGAAGTTGTACCATTCATCTGTTCGCTCCCATACATCAGGCAAATGTGCTGTACTTGGATGTGTTTTGTCTTTGATGATAAGTTTCGCCTGCTGGTTTCTTGGGTGACTTTTGAAATAAGCTCCCGAAAGTTTTCCGTACCAGGGCCAGGTATATTCACAATCAGTAGCTGCATGGATACCCATGTAGCCGCCGCCTGCCTGAATATATCGTTCAAAAGCAGCCTGTTGATAGTTATTCAATACATCACCTGTTGCGCTGAGAAACACAACGGCGTTATACTGACTCAGGTTTTTTTCATTGAAAGCGTCTGCATTTTCTGTGGTATCCACAGCAAATCCATTTTCCTTTCCCAACTGCATCAGTGCAATCTTCCCAACAGGTATGGATCCATGTCTGAATCCTGCCGTTTTGGAAAAGACGAGCACTTTCTGCTGAGCAACTGATGCGATGGTCATCATGCACATCATTGCCATTGCGGCCAATCTGATCATATTGATTTTAGTTTTTATTGCTTGTTTCACGCTAAAGTATTTAAACCCATAAAACTGAAAAAACGCCGCATAAGCGCGGCGTTTTCGGTTTTATTATTCCTTAATATCAGAGTTCCCTTATTTTGATATCCCGGAACCAAACTTTATTGCCGTGGTCCTGCAAGGAAATCCTTCCTTTCGGGTATTTTCCAAACCCGGGAGAATTCTTGAACTTGCTGCCCGCAACCATTTTGTTCCAGTTGTCATCACCTACTGTAGTGGTCACCACATTCTTCCCGTTCAGGAAAAGTTTGAGTTCACCTTTGTTGTAAATGATTTCCGCTTTGTTCCACTCTCCAACAGCTTTTACGGTTTCCTCGCTGCTAGAAATCAGGTCATACAAATCACCGGCACGGTGTTTGATGATTTTGGCGTCAGCATGGCGGTCGTTGTCGAGTACCTGCATTTCCATACCGGTGAGATATGATTTCTTGTAGGTAGAATCTTCTTTCACGCCGAAAATGATACCGCTGTTGCCACCCTCTGAAATCTTCCACTCCACACTGAAATGGTAGTTCTCATATTCCAGGTCGGTTGTGAGGTCGCCACCAGTTTTTACACCGGCTTTGGTAACAGTGTTGAAAACAAGTGTTCCGTCTTCTATCTGCCAAGACTCACCTGTACCTTCACCCCTGAAAATATGCCATCCCTTGAGGGATTTGCCATCAAACAATTTCGTCCAGCCCTTCTTCGCCTGTTTTGAAGGTGCAGGTTTGCCGGGGTTATCAGACTTTTTTACATTGTCAAAGGCTGTGAGTAGGGTGAAGCCGAAGAGGCAAGCAATCGTTGTAAGGGTTCTCATTGTATGTTATTTTTTCATTGAAAGGATATAATCCACCATGGCTGAAGCGTCATCCTGACTCAAATTTGGATGTCCGGCCATTGGAATCTCTCCCCAGTTGCCTTGTCCGCCATTGATGATTTTTTCAGTGAGCATTTTCACGTTGGCAGCATTGTTCTCATACTTCTTAGCTACATCTTGGTAAGCGGGACCAATCAGTTTGCTGTCGTCTTTATGGCAGGTGCGGCAGTCGGATCCGTTGATCAGGGCCTGACCGTCTTTCTTGGGAGCTGCAGCTTCAGCTGTTGCTGGCGCAGCCGCTTCAGTTGTGGCAGCAGGTGCTGTTTCTTCTGTAGTAGCGTTGCTGATAGGCTGTGTAGTAGTTTCTGTGCTTTCTCCACCACCGCAAGCATAAAGCCCTGCAGCGATCACCATGGTTAAAATTGCTTTTTTCATTGCGTATGTGTTGTTTTGATTAAACTATTGGATGATTAAATTCCCAAAATGCTGCGGTTGAAGGCCTCATCACTTCCCGTTCCGGCAAAATCATCAAAGGCTTTTTCTGTTACCCTGATGATTTTCTCCTTGATGAAAACAGCGCCTTCCTTAGCCCCTTCTTCTGGATGTTTCAAGGCACATTCCCATTCCATCACAGCCCAGCCGGCATAATCATAGCCCGTGAGTTTGCTGAAGATGGCTGAAAAATCAACCTGTCCGTCTCCGAGCGAACGGAAACGTCCTGCGCGCTGCACCCAGTTCTGGTATCCGCCGTAAACACCCTGCTTGCCGCTGGGGTTGAATTCAGCGTCCTTCACATGAAACATCTTGATGCGCTCATGGTAATGGTCGATATAGCTGAGGTAGTCGAGGCACTGGAGTACAAAGTGGCTTGGGTCATAAAGCAGGCAAGCCCTGGGATGGTTTCCTGTTTTCTCCAAGAACATTTCGTAGGAAATGCCGTCGTGCAGATCCTCACCGGGATGTATCTCGTAACAAAGGTCCACCCCCTGCTCATCGAATGCATTCAGGATAGGTAACCACCTGTTAGCTAATTCTGTAAATCCGGTATCTACGAGTCCTGCCGGACGCTGAGGCCAAGGATAAACAGTATGCCACAACAATGCCCCGCTGAAGGTGGCATGGGCGTTGAGTCCGAGGTTGGCTGATGCTTTCGCCGCATATTTCAGCTGCTGCACAGCCCATTCGGTGCGAGCCTTGCTGTTGCCATGCACGCTGGCAGGTGCAAAACCGTCGAATTGTGCGTCATAAGCGGGGTGAACAGCTACGAGCTGTCCC
Organism: Bacteroidota bacterium; assembly: GCA_039805045.1. Classification (GTDB taxonomy): domain Bacteria; phylum Bacteroidota; class Bacteroidia; order Chitinophagales; family Chitinophagaceae; genus Pollutibacter. The sequence goes on from JBDLUZ010000069.1 coordinate 5,062, forward strand.
TGCAGGTGTGTCGACAATTCCGTTATCTGCAGACCGGCTTCTTCCACAATGCCTTTGACTTCGTCTGCATAGGTTTTACTTTCGGCCGCTTTCTGCAGGTCGATGCAGCGTGGATCCCAGGTGGGAAGCTGCACGCCTACAAAGCCAAGACCTGCTGCCCACTTGCAGATGGCAGAGAGGTCATTGAAAGGATGGGTATCGCCCATGAACTGGGCGAGAAATATACCAGGACCTTTGATTGTTTTCATTTGCGCGTAATTTTAGATGGTGTGGGGTGTCCACTTTTGTTCAGACTGTGCAGACAATACCACGTTGTCAATAAATGCCATGCCTCGGATACCGTCTTCCACGCCGGGGAAATCGAGCATTTCCGGTGTAGGTGTGGTGCCGTCTTTGATACAGCCAACGGTGAGGGCAAAATTGCGGTAGATATTGGCAAATGCCTCCAAATAACCTTCAGGATGACCGCCCGGCGTGCGTGAGTTGTGGGTTGCAAAGCTCGATAGCCTGTCGCCATAATTGCCTCCTGCCCTGTATATCTGTGTGGGTTGGTCGAGCCACTTCACCAACATGGTGTTGGGTTCGTGCTGTGCCCATTCGAGTCCGCCATGCTCTCCATATACCCTGATTTTGATGCCATTTTCTTCACCGGCAGCAACCTGTGAAGCCATCAGCACGCCTGCAGCTCCGTTTTCAAACTTCAGCAACACGTTGCCGTCATCATCCAGCATCCTGCCTTCTACCATCACATTCAGATCAGCACAAATCTGGGAAATCTTCAATCCACTGATGTATTCTGCCAAGTGCGCGCAATGGGTACCGATATCGCCCATACAACCACTCTTGCCGCTGCGCTTGGGGTCTGTTCTCCAGGCTGCCTGGGCATTGCCTTCGCGCTCGGATAGTTTGCTCAACCATCCCTGTGGATACTCCACCCATACTTTCCTGACCTTACCGAGTTTGCCGGCAGCAATCATTTGACGGGCCTGTTTTACAAGGGGATAGCCGGAATAAGTATGTGTCAGGCAAAGCACCCTTCCGGTAGCTTCCTGAATCTTTTTCAGTTCTTTTGCTTCATCCAGCGTGAAAGCAATGGGTTTTTCAATCACCACATCAAACCCATTTTCCATAGCCATTTTAGCCGGTGCAAAGTGGGCGAAGTTGGGTGTGACGATGGTTACAAAATCCATACGCTCGTCTGCGGGGAGCTGACTCTCCTTGGTGATCATCTCCTCAAACGTTAGGTAGGTGCGGCTTTCAGGAAGGAAAAGCGACTTTCCGGAGTCCTTTGCAATATCCGGATTGATGCTGAGTGCACCGCAAACCAGTTCTATGAGTCCGTCTATTCCTGCGGCATGACGGTGGATGGCACCAATAAAGGCATCCTTGCCTCCACCGACCATACCCATTCTTAATTTTCTGTTCATTGCTGGGGATTGAAAATGTTGTGTGAAAATATGGTTTTAAAAATACAAAAAAAGAGGGGACAAATGCCCCCTCTTTCAAAAATTTATGATTTGCTTTTTAAGCTGCCTGCTTCTTCTTGCCGAAGAAATACAAAGCGGCAAAAGCCACAATCAGGATACCTGGGAATATCAGCATATTAGACAATGTAGCCTGACCTGCTGCGAGGTCTGCTGCATCACCAGCCAATCCGCTTGCTTCAGCAACCACTTTATTGTCCTGAATCCATCCACCAATGATGGGCTGGAACATGGAAGAGGAGAACATGCCTATACCGCCAAGGATAGAGAGACCCAAGGCGCCAGTCTGTGGCAGGTGCTGACCAACATAGCCGAGCATATTAGGCCAGAAATAACAGATACCCAGTGCGTAGAAAATGGCAGCTACATACAACATATTGCCACTCATGGTGCTGAGCATGTATATGCCTAAAAGTCCGAATATCGCAGAACCGAGCAAAACACCGGCAGTATTCAATTTTTCAACGAGCGGACCAGCAAAGTAACGACCCACTGCCATTAGTCCGGTTACCAGAGCAAGGATGAGCATCGGGCTTGCACCAGCTTTGGCGAGGATGGGGCCTACCCATTGCTGTGGACCAAACTCGGAAATCGCCGTGAGGGCCATACATGCAGCCATGAAAAGATACAGTGGGTTAAGCATAGCCTTGAAGTTGGCAAGGGCTGAGCTGGCTTCAGCTTTCGGCTGAGGGAATGCCTGTCCGAAGAACATGACTGCATAAATAACAGTTGGTACCAAAATAACCCAGATCTGTGCTTGCCAAGGAAGGCTGGCATCGGTCATGAATTTCGATATCAAAGAACCCAGTACGATACCACCGGGGAACCACATGTGGAAGCGGTTCAGCTTGCTGTGGAATTCATTGCCACTGTAAGAATCAGCAATCATGGGGTTACAGGCTGCTTCAGTGCAACCGTTACCGATGCCGATCAGCAGTGTTGAAATCAGCAATACGTTGTAGCTGCTGGCGTAAATGGTGGTCAGGATTCCGATGGCATGTGCCACGAAAGCCACCTGCATGATCAACTTGGGACCCAGTTGCGCATAAAACACACCGCCCAGGATCATGGAGATGGGGAATCCCAGGAACCACATAGAGTTGATGGTACCCAGCTGAACAGTATCAAGGCTTAACTCGGTTCCCAGTTGTGTGAGGATACCTGCACGGATACTGAATGAAAATGCCGTGGTGATGAGCGCAAAACAACTCGCCCAGAACAGGCGGTTTGCATTAATCGTCTGATTCATAATTCAATTAGTTTGGTTAAGGGTTTATGGCAAAGCCGAAAATTGGATTTGAAAGCTAAATAAAGTTCGCCTTATCGCCAAATTTTTAAAATGATACGGGTAATCACAACAGCTTTTTTAAATTACGTATATTACTGCATCATTTAACCCTTTCAACGAACCAACTCATGAACTCCCGCCGCGTTGCCATCAAAAACCTCATGCTCGGATCCATGTCTGCTTCAGCCCTATCTTCCTTCACCCCATCAGAAAAACAGGACAGTGCCCTCAAAGGAAACATCAACCATGCGGTCTGCCGCTGGTGCTACAATACAATTCCCATGGAGGAGTTTTGTCAGGGCGCAAAAGACATCGGCATTACCGGTATCGATCTGGTGGGACCCAAAGACTGGGAAACGCTGAAAAAATACGGATTGTATTCCTCCATGTGTAATGGTGCGGAAATCAGTTTGGTGGATGGTTTCAACGAAGCACAGTTCCATGCCAAGCTGATCCAGAACTATACAGATATGATTCCGCTCGTAGCGAAGGCTGGCTACAAAAACCTGATCTGTTTCTCCGGCAATAAAAGGGGTAAGGACGATGAGACCGGATTGAAAAACTGTACGGACGGATTGAAACAACTGGTGGGTATCGCCGAAAAGCATGGCGTTACGTTGGTGATGGAGCTGTTGAACTCAAAGGTGAACCACAAGGATTACCAATGCGACAACAGCAAATGGGGTGTGGAGCTCTGCCAACGTGTAGGTTCTGAAAACTTCAAATTGTTATACGATATCTACCACATGCAGATTGATGAAGGTGATGTGATCAGCACAATCCGGAAAAATCACATGTACTACGCCCATTACCATACAGGAGGCGTTCCCGGCAGGAATGAAATCAACGAAACCCAGGAGTTGAATTATCCCGCTATCATGAAAGCCATTGTAGCAACAGGTTTCAAGGGTTTTGTGGCCCAGGAATTCATCCCCACCTGGCCTGATAAGATGGCTGCATTGAAACAGGGCGTGACAATCTGTGATATTTAATTTAAACTCCTCCTATGCAATTCAAGTCGCTTTTTTCCGGAA
>JBDLUZ010000070.1:0-8832 GCA_039805045.1 Bacteroidota bacterium
TGGGTTACTGCAGTTGCCCTGACAGCGGATGGAAAGTTCATCTTTGAAAGGCAATACCGGCATGCAGCCGGACTTACCATGATGGAAATACCCGGAGGATGTGTTGATCCAGAGGACTCCAGCCTGGAAGATGCAGTTTCAAGAGAATTGCTGGAAGAGACCGGTTTTCAGTTCAGTAAGTTGGAATACCTCGGGAAGACATCTGCCAATCCATCAACGCATAATAACTGGATGCATTTTTTCCTTGCCTCAGGGGGTGTGAAAGTTTCAGAACAGGATCTTGATCCCAATGAAGAAATTGAACTGCATTTTCTTTCCCTTGAAGAGGTAAAGGAATTGCTTAAGACGGGACAGATTCACCAAAGTATGCACGTAACGGCATTGCTGCATGCATTACATAAGCTGGGCTACCTGCATTATTGATCTAGTTTTTTTCTGTCAATTTCCCCAACAATAAAAACACTGCCGCAGATAATAATCAGGTCATGATTTTCAGCTTTTTCAAGGCTTAATTCAATCGCCTGGTTCACATTTGCTGCAATACATCCCGTAAGACCAAATGAATCGGCCAGTTCTTTTAAATCCAAGCATGGCATGGCTCTTGGAATTGATGCCTGCGTATAGATGTAAAATGCATTTTTGGGCAATAGCTGGAGGATGGCAGAAATATCCTTATCTGCGGATAATCCAAGGATGATATAAAGATTATCATGATCAGTGGTGGATATTTGAGCCATGAGTTTTTTGATGCCATCCGCGTTATGAGCAACATCTGCAACAATGAATGGATTTTTATGCAGCAGTTCCCATCTGCCATGCAATCCGCTTATCTTGATGACCTGTTCTAAGCCCTGTTTTAATCCTTGATCAGGGATATTCCAACCTGATTTTTTGAGGAGTTGGACTGCCGCATAAACTGTTTTAATATTTTCTTTTTGGTAAAGTCCTGCAAGATCTGTTTGAAGCTTCAGCGTTTTTCCCAGCGTATTGTCTGTAAGGTCAACCACAAGTCTGTCGATTTCCTGTTCAGCAGCTTTCATCGTTACCATATCGTCTGCGAAATACAGGTCTGATTGCATGTTTTGAGCTTTAAGGCGGAAGACAGGCTCTGTTTCCATTGATTTTTCGCCAATAAGGGCCGGAATACCCTCTTTAATGATACCAGCTTTTTCATATGCAATTTGAGGAAGTGTGTTTCCAAGCAGTGCAACATGGTCAAATCCAATATTTGTAATGATGCTTAATTCTGGCGTAATGATGTTTGTGCTATCTAGCCTGCCTCCCAGACCAGTTTCTATAATGGCTATTTCTACATTTTCTTCTGCAAAGTATTGAAATGCCATGCCAACGGTTAGCTCAAAAAAAGACGGTGAAATCGACTCAATTACCGGAATCATAGACGCTGTAAATGACACAACCCAGTTTTCGGGAATCATTTGTCCGTTAATCCTGATTCTTTCCCGGAAGTCTGTCAGGTGGGGAGAGGTATACAAGCCCGTCTTGTATCCGGATGACTGGAATATTGATGCAAGCATATGGCTAACAGATCCCTTGCCATTTGTGCCGGCAATGTGGATACATTTAAACTTTTTTTCAGGGTTTTCCAGCACTTTGCAAATAGCTAAAGTATTGGAAAGGTCCATTTTAAGAGCCGCAGGACCTGTTCTGCTGAACATGGGTAGTTTAGTATATAAGTATTCCAGGCATTGAGTATAGTTCATGGGTACAAAGATATTGTATCTTTGTGCCCATGGACATCATTGATTGGATACCATTGATTGCATTTTCACTGACAACACTGGTTCAGTTGTTTTTTTATTTACGTTATTTCAGGCTTCTTGCATTTCACAAGCCCAAATCGTATGATGTTACAAGACAGCAGGCTGTAAGTGTTGTTATTTGTGCCCGTGATGAAGCAGATGAAATAGAAGCCAATATGCCGGGAGTACTTGCCCAGGCTTACAAAAGTTCTCATGAGATTGTTGTTGTAAATGACAATTCCAGGGATGATACCAAGTACCTCTTGGAGGGGTTATATAAGGCTTTCAAGCAGTTGCATATTGTGGAGTTGAAACAAGAGGCTATGCACATTCCTGGTAAGAAATTTCCTTTATCAATAGGGATTAAATCGGCCAAGCATGAGCTCCTTTTGTTAACAGACGCAGACTGTATTCCAGCATCTGAAAACTGGATTGACAAAATGCAATCCGCATTCACTGAGGGTATTGAAATTGTATTAGGATATGGTGGATATAAAAAGCGTAAGGGGTTACTTAATTTCATGGTTAGGTTCGAGTCTTTTCATACAGCATTGCAATATCTCTCCATGGCCCTTGGAGGTATGCCATATATGGGTGTGGGAAGGAATCTCGCCTATAAAAAGGGACTTTTTTATCAGCAAAAAGGATTTGCATCACACCATCATTTGCCTGGCGGCGATGATGATCTGTTCATTAACGCCAGTGCGCATAAAAAAAATACGGCTGTTGTAATCGACAAGGACGCATTTACTTATTCAACGCCCCCATTAAAGTGGAAGTACTGGTATCTTCAAAAAAGGCGACATAATTCAACCGGAAGGTATTACAAACCTAAACACAAGTTAGTACTGGGTGCGTATATGGTAACACAGGTTTTGTTTTATCCATTTTTTGTTTGGTCTGTTTTAAGTTTTTGCTGGCAGTGGACTTTGGGTATTTTGCTCTTTAAATTAGTGGTACAGTCTATCATACTTTATAAAGCCATGAAGAAACTTGGGGAAACAGATTTATTTCCTTTTTTCATTTTGTGGGATATCTGGATGTTTTTTTATTATACTTTATTTCTTTCATCCCTATGGAAAAAACCCAGAAAGACATGGAGCTGATTTTAAAGTACTTCAATGATTTCAGTCAAAATCAGGTAAACCAGTTTAGTGCGCTGGGAGATTTGTATGAAACCTGGAATCAGAAGATTAATGTCATATCAAGGAAAGACATTGATGCTCTTTATGAAAGACACGTCTTGCATGCACTTTCAATTGCAGCCCAGTTTCCCTTCAAGGCAGGTATGGAAATAATTGATATTGGAACGGGTGGTGGATTTCCCGGCATTCCACTTGCTATTTTTTTCCCTGATGTGCAGTTTCATCTGGTTGATTCCATTGCTAAAAAGTTAAAAGTAGCAGACGCGATAGCCACCGAATTATCAATCAACAACGTCACTTTTCAGCATACCAGGGCTGAAGATATCAAGGGCCGGCAATTTGATTTTGCTGTTTCAAGGGCAGTGGCCCCTTTGAAAGACCTTTGGAAATGGTCAAAACCCTTGTTGCGCAAAGAGCGGAAGCTTGAAGAGTTTAAGAATGGATTGATTTGCCTTAAGGGTGGAGATCTTACGCAGGAGATTTTTGAATCAGGACTGAGACCACATCAGGTTTCAGTAGGTGATTTTTTCGATGAGTCATTTTTTGAAGAAAAATATTTGATTTATGCGCCTGTTTAGGTGTGCCCGGTTTAGTTCATCCGGAAAACATAAAAGCTAACCATAACCGATTATTTGTAAAACCTACATGGAAAAACACCAACCAGATATCAAAGTTGCTATTGTTGAAGACAATCAGTTTATTCGGATGGCATTTCAAGAAATCCTTTCAAATTCAAATGGGTTTTCTATTACTTCCATTTTTGATTGTGCAGAGGAAGCCGTAAAAAATATACCAGCTAATCCTCCAGATGTTGTGCTGATGGATATCAACCTGGGAGCCATGAGCGGTATCGAAGCAATTAGTATTTTAAAAGGACTTTGTCCGCAGGTTAAATTCATGGTTTGCACAATATACGAGGATAATGAAAATGTTTTTGATGCCTTGGCTGCAGGTGCCCATAGTTATATGCTGAAGCAAACAAAACCACTCGAATTGCTTGAGTCTATACGCGAATTAATGAATGGTGGTGCGCCTATGACCAGGCAAATTGCAGCAAAAGTAGTTTCGAGTTTCAGAAAAAAAGAGCAGTCGAGAGATCCGTTGGTTGAAAGCCTGAGCAACAGGGAATTGGAAATCTTGGATAGGCTTGTTAAGGGGATGTTGTATAAAGAAATTGGCGTGGACCTTAATATTTCAACAGAAACTGTTAGAAAACATGTATCCCATATTTATAAAAAATTACATGTCAATAACAGGGTTGAGGCGTATAATAAATTCTATGGAAATAATGATAACCGCGGTTAATGTAATGATTTCAGGTAAGTCTTGAGATCGTTTAAATTCTTTTCAGTTAGCATCAAAATTTCTGCTATATCGGCATCTTCTTTTTGTATTGTTTCGTTGTTGTTTTTTCTGTTTATAACAGAATCGAATTTTGGCAGGATATCAGCATGTTCAAAAATTACCATCCCCGGTTTCATTTTGTGTAAAGCCGTAACAATGAGATCTGTATTTTCAGCCCTGAACAAATCAAGTACAGCGGTTCTGAGTACCTCAAATTCGTTGATATAAATGGACACAATCCTTCGGTTTAGGACTGGGTCGGAGCCTGTCATGTTATTGAGTCTTTTGAATTGCATTTCAATTAAAAAGCGAATAAGTTAATCAGTATTAATACTTAAATTAAGTAAAAATACTTAATTTAAGTAGCATAAGCAATTCAGGTAACTAACATTAACAAGATATATTCATCGTTTATCTGATTAAACTTTGTGTAATAGACTCTCACCTCTTTACAATGAGGCATTTTTATTGCCAATTTGATGTTAAGGACAGTTGACATGTCATTATCCATAAATAGTATTGTTGACCCCTGCCAAGAAATAGTGCCTTATTTATAGTTATTTATCTTTTTTCAAATCGGCCCATTTTTTCATTGATGTTGATTCTGAACATGATTGGCTTAATTCTTGATGTGTCGCTCAATGTGTTGTCTGATCTCTCGCAATGTTCATGTTCGTGTATTCTTGACTCTGTCATCAGCGGCATAACCTTTGAAAAATGACCTTCCCTTATTTCGGGAACTTCATCCTCGTTGATTTCTTCAAATTGACCGAAAATTAATACACTTTGCCAGTTGAAAATATCAGTGGAAATATCTACTTGAAAACAAACATTTGGATTTTTTCTCATCATCTCCATTTTCCTGCCTTCATAGGACTGGGCAAAGATATATTCTCCGTCATACGAGTAAGTTACTGGCACAATATATGGATGTTTGCCATCGCAGCAGGCAATTCTGCCTACAGCCTGGCTGCAGAGTATGTTGTTGATTTGTGTTTCATTCAATTCTCCGGTCATATTTTAGTTTTCATGAAGTTACAGCTGTAAACTGCTGCTGCTGCTGCTCAACGTCATGTAACGGGATTACGAAAATCAGTAAAAAGCTTAATCTTCTTTTTTTTAAAATAAAAGGTGAAAATTCTGAAAAGAAACCTTACAACAGTATAGGCGAACCAATGGTACAGCTGATTAATTAAGTTCCACTTTGTTCCGGTATGATTGGATATAGGAATACAGTCTTGATCAATGATCTTTTCAAATTCTTGTTGAACATGTTGTGCGAATGCTTGATCATTGACATCAATGTTTAATTCAATACTTGCCAATGCACTCAGGTCGTTGATGTTGTATGATCCAATGCTTACCATACGGCCGTCACAAATGGCAACCTTCCCATGTAAGATGTTTTTTGGATATTCATACAATGTAATTCCGTGCTGCAATGCCCATCTGTACAAATATCTTTCCGCATCCTTAGCAATGCCAATATCTGAAATTCCTGCCAGGATAAGCTTAATTTTTACACCCCTTTTTGCAGCCATTATTATATTGTGTCTGAAAAAGTTGCTGGGAATAAAATAGCTAGACATGATCACAATCTCTTTGTTGGCTTGTCTGAAGAATTCCATGTAAGTAGCTGAGATCTGATTTTTATTCATCACCCAGTCGTTCCTCCTCACCCTTACTGCACAATTCAGACTGTTCCATCCTTCTTGTATGATTTGTTGTCTGTCAAGTTCAACGATATCTGCCTTTTCCTTTGCATAAAGCTGATTGCATAGTTTGTGCAATTCAAAAACAGCTTCTCCTTCAATCAAGACTGCAAAGTCAAGCCATGCCGGAACACCAGGCATGTCATTGTAGCGGTCAGAAATATTGACACCTCCAGTTAGGCCAAACTTGCCATCACATACAAGTACTTTGTGATGTAATCTTCTTCCGAAATAGAAATTTCCACCTTTAAAAATGGGTTTAAAAAAACGGAGTTTTATGCCAGCCGCACGCATTTCATTGATTATTGCTGATGGGAGCCCCCCTGAAGCATAACCATCCAATAATACCTGAATGATGACTCCTCTTTTTGCAGCATTCATCAGGTTGTTGATGACCTCTGACCCAGTTTCGTCAGCTTCCAAAATATATACTTGTAATTGAATGCTTTTTGTTGCCTCCTTGATCAGTCTATTCATCAAACTGAAATAGGCTTGTCCCCCACGGATTAGTGTTGCTTTATTTTTTGTGGAATATCCTGGCCTCACTTTATCCGCAGAAGACATGTTTTCCTTTTTTGAAAAATAGAAATCAGTGGTCGGTTTCAGTATGACAGTAGTCATTTTGTTCTATGAATCAGATCGTCATTGCTTCAGGATTCTTATTCTAGTAACATTGTTTTGGATATCTGTTATGACAACATGGTACATTCCTTTGTGAAATAATTGAGTATCCAACTCAATCTTGTTGTTACCCGGGAAAACGCTGAACTGTTTTTTCATCAATGTTCTTCCGAGCATATCTTTTACTTGGACCATAATTATTCCGGTTTCAACGGATTGAAACTGGAGATATCCTCGAATGTCAAAAGGATTCGGGAAAAACTTATAAGTAAGATTTTCAACATTCGGGTTTTGGTTTATACCGCAAGCACCTTTGTCTTCAAGGTTTTGGTCAATCCAGTCTGCACGGGAACGTAACCAGCTTTTCAAAGATGCTATTTCATCTTCATAACTCACTGGTATGGGGTTTGGATTGGGCCATACATATTGACCCAATATTGGCCATTTTTTAAAATGCCGGCTTCTTGCTTCACCGGTCAATGTTGCAATTGAATCAATCAGGTGATTGATGTTTTTTTCTGACAATACATTGTTCCTAAGGTCTTCCCACCTGCATCGAAGAGAAGCTGAATAAGCAGTGTCCATCAGCAATCTTTCCCACCAGAATGGAACCAATCCTGCTCCATCACCCGGACAAACATAATTAAATCGGAATGCCCATCCGCCAACATCACTGCCATTGCAGTAGTTGGCATTCCTGAATGCAAGGTCATAGTCCCAGACGGGTCCAGCCACAATCCGGTCATTCACAGACATTTTATTTTTGTGAAAGTAGCTGCTTAGCCTGTAACCATCAACATTCCTGCTCAGTTCATTCATGATAAAATAGTCCGCGAATGAAGGCAAATCTGCTGTTTTTCTGACTCCTTTTGTGGGATGTTGAAAGTCTGGTCCCGCTAACGTAGTCTCAAATTCATCTACGAAATTCTTGATGTAGTTCTTTTGTTGTGCGGTTATGATGTCTGATTTCGGATAAACATAGCTGAATTGTCTGTAGGGATTTGAGGTGGCATTTGGTGCAGTGAATTTTGAAAACCAGCCGTTGGGTTGTTTGTCCAGGCTGAAAATGTAACCACCTGTAAGCGCTATTCCGGTATTGTCTGTTTGTTGCAATCTGCTGATGTTAACCCTGTCTGCGCCTCTCTGTATTTTTTCCGTCAACAGGTAAATGCCTTTGTAATCATTGTCAACAATCAATTCTACATACCTGATCCGCGAAGCCCATCTACCCATTTGTTGCGTTAAGGTATAGGCCAGAAAATTCCTCATGAGTGTTTTGTCTGTATAGGGTGCATACAATACCCAGTCACTTTCAGCAGGCATGCCCAGCAGCGGTTGATTCAGCTCTGCACCTGTTGAAGTTCTCAATTCGATATCATATGATTTCATCGGGAACAATGCCTGCGATGATTGTCCGCGTAATTCTACACCGATGGTTCCATTAAAGTGGTTAAAAGGATCTGTTCTGTTATTGCGCTTTCCACTTCCATTGAAAATGATTCCCATGGAGGCCGTTATTTTGGGAGAATTGGGAATGGATTGTGCGCCTGTTTCAATGACTACAATAGGAAGATTGGAAGAGTCCAATTTGATTTCCTGCGCAAAAATCAATGTTTGAAAGTATCCATTGAAGAGGATTAAAAGGATCAATCTGCCTGCAAGGTTTTTCATCTGGTTAAATTTAGCTGAATGCTGTATAAACAGCAAACATTTTAAGCCATTAGTTTTAAAGTAATGGTGTTTGGTTGACTGGCTTTCGTAATTTTGGAACATACTGAAAACCGGGATGAGTAAAAACGCAGAAGACACACCATTGATGCAGCAACACAGGGCTATAAAGCAAAAATATCCTGATGCTGTACTTCTATTCCGGGTAGGTGATTTTTATGAGACATTCGGTGAAGATGCAGTAAGGGCCTCTCAGGTTTTGGGAATTACCCTAACCAAACGAAACAATGGCGCTGCTGCTTCTCTAGAGCTTGCAGGTTTTCCTCATCATGCGTTAGACTCATATTTGCACAAACTTGTAAAGGCAGGCTTTAGGGTGGCTATTTGTGACCAACTGGAAGATCCCAAAACGGCAAAAGGTATTGTGAAAAGAGGTGTCACTGAAATGGTTACACCGGGCTTGGCAACACACGATAAATTATTGGAACACAAAAGCAATAATTTTCTGGCTGGCATTTATTTTGGTGACCAGCTTAACGGAATCGCTTTCCTCGATATTTCTACCGGAGAGTTTTTGGTGGC
>JBDLUZ010000071.1:0-8702 GCA_039805045.1 Bacteroidota bacterium
ATCGGTTTGTTCAAGATCATGCTCATTCAAGTTGAGCTTGAAATGCCAGTGGTTAAGGTCCAAATACTGCATAGGTAACGCATGCTCAGGCTCATTGCCATTCCAAGCAGAGGTATTACCAAATATCTTCAATGTTTGACCGGGTAATGTTGAAAACCTTAGAAAAATATCAATTTGCATGGGCTGTATATCAAGGCGTACAATTTACACATTATTCACTAAAGTGTACGACTTACACATTATATTTTTTAAGTTGTGAGTTATTGATTTATTGTAATTTATGAATACCACCTATATTTGCATAATAAATAAACTCCCATGACTAAAAGCCAAAAAAATACTTACTGGATTTTATTCTTTCTTTCTCTCGCCTTATCAGTTGGCGTATATTTCTTTCTTCCATCAATGATTTCTTTGATGGTTGTTCCAGTTGTTACAACTTTTACTAAAGCTTTGGATTTAATATAGTAAATAATTTAGAATTTTTTTAAAAAGGGCATTTATGCCCTTTTTTTATTTTCAAGAAGGCCGCGTTCATTAAATATAATTCAATACAATAGCTTTTTACTGATTTATAATTAAAATAAAAATATATTAAACGACATTTGTTAGATATTTTTAAATATTCTTCACATTTAAGATTTGCTTTAAATGTAATCTGTCGTATCTTTGCATCAGCATTCAATTAACACTTCTTTACAGAAGTTGCAATAAAATAAGGCATCCAATATAATATCAAGTTCCTTGTTATCTAAAGTACTAATTATGAAAAAGTCAATTTTATTTATCTCAAAGTCCACCATTCTTTCTTTTCTTATTGTAACACTTTGTTCACTGACATTTCATGGTCAGGCAATGCAAAAAACAGATTTCAATATCGGCATACTTACAACAGGAGATGACCTTATATCTGTAAAGATTAAAGGTCCGACTGTCAAAATGTTTAAAAAAGCTGATCGTGAGATGCACCTGAACATGTATAATGAAATCAAGTCGGCTTATAACATTATGTGGGATCAGGCAACTGTTCTAAATGCAGACCTGATTATTAATAAACAGTTTGCGGCAGGATATCAGGTCTTTTTTTTCAACAATCAGGATACAGTTGCTGATTCAGTGATTGATGCTAAATTTTACGCTGAAAATATTGCATTCTCATCATCAAATTTGATTAACGAGGCTGATAAATCTGTAAACAATCAGTTTTATACTGAGCAGTAGTTTTTTGAGTCAAGGTTATGGTAAAAATAAAGCCTTCCCTAAGGAAGGCTTTATTTTTACCATAATTTATAAGCCGGATTCTGTTCTAGGCTATCATTTATCTGTTCCATCAGTTACCCAATGGAATCAAGCTGCCTACCCATTCAGGCCATGAAGAGAGAACGAGCCGCCCCCCACCCTTAGGTACCTGAACCTATATGGCATTTCAGCACGCAAGGTTTACCCGCTAAATACATTGCTGTAAATAGCCGTGAGCTCTTACCTCACGTTTTCACCCTTTCTCCAAAATTGGAGTGGTTATTTTCTGTGGCACTTTCTGTTTCCGAAAAAATCGAAACCCGGCTATTCACCGGTGCGCTGCTCTAAGCTGTCCGGACTTTCCTCGCTGTTTACACAACGCGATAGCATGTTATGGCTTGTCAAAGTTAATAAAAATCTCGGTAGCGCCATACCCATAAAATGGATGCAACCTATTCACAAATGAACTTACGTTCACTTTATGTCTCAATAGCTCATGTATTTCATCCTTTAACTTTCCCGTTCCCACACCATGTATCACAATAAGATTATTCAGTCTGTTTATTAAGGCATCATCATAGAATTTCTCAAAAGCCTTAAGTTGCATGTCCAGTATTTGCAAAGGTGAAAATTGCTGCCAGTTTGATGAAAGCTTATCGGCATGCAAATCTATGAGTGTTCTTGCTGGTGGGAAAGATTTTCTAACTTTTTCTGATTGGTACACTTTAAAGCCAGCAGCCGCTAATTTCCCCATATCTACTTGATCCGGATCTTCTGGTTTTTGGGGGAAATCTTCATATAAGTTTATTTTGAATGATGCTTTTTGTTCTTTTAAAACTTCATCAGAAAGCTTAAAAATTTGTTTTGGACGCGGCTTGAATGAAACTTCAAAATGGGATGCCCTTTTTTTATCCGCCTTTGCAAGGGTAAAATCAAAATCCATTCTGGGTTGGTCATTCAGATTTTCAAATGGGAGATTCAGAAGATACATTTCCTCCAATGCCTTAACCGTATGTCTGAATTCCAGTTCTTTTTGAGTAGCATAAAATAGTGCATAATCAAAGATCAATTCATCATCTGTATGGTTTAACAAAAAAACCCTGAAATGATCAATTATGTCATCATCAAAAACATCTTTATCAAGCACAGGAAAAAAAGCGAGCCAAACACCATCTCTTTGTATTTGTTTAAAAACACTTTTTTCCCTTGGTGGTGGCTCAGGGGCTGATTTGGATTTAGGTTTCTGTTGCTTGGGGGATGAGAAATGCTGATAATATGGGAAATCAATTTGATCTGCGTAAACCGGAAAACGAATGCCATCTACATCAATAGTCAGCATTTTTTTATTGATCCATTCAACCACAACGCCATGCTCACCAGTGGCACTCACAACAATCTTATCACCTTCCTGAAACTTCATGTATTTAGCTTACTGTGTTTTCTTCCATATATAAAATAAACTAACAAACCGAAACCCATCCAGCCAAAAAATGCTACCCAGCTATTTGCAGGTATTTCCACCATCAGGTACAGACAGCAATACACGCCAAGAATAGGAATAAGCGAATAATTGCGTACAAAAGTTAAGACTGCCAAAATCCCCGCGATTATCATGAATATCAGGAATAAAATTTCCTGATATCCCTCAGCACCGATATTTTCTATACCTTCTGTTATTCTGCTTTTAAACAGGATCAAACTCAGCAGATAAATAACAGGAAATATCCACTTGGCATTGATATAGGGGAGGTTGAATTTTCCCTTCTCCTTGGCTATTCTTGGTAGAACCAATACACCACCACTAACCAGTACAAATGCAAACAATGTTCCGATACTGGTAAGGTCAGTTATCAGTTTATCATCTACAAAAAGAACCAGTCCACCAACAATCAATCCTGTTATAATCGTTGCAAATCCAGGAGTCTGATGTTTTTTACTGATTTTGCCAAATGCACTTGGGAGCAAACCATCACGGCTCATTGACATCCAAATCCTGGGTTGCCCGATTTGAAATACCAGCAAAACGCTTGTTGCAGCTACAACTGCAGTAACTGAAATAAAAAATCCAACTTTTTGTAAGCCAATTCTTTCAAATACAAAAGCCAGCGGATCCGTTACATTTTTAAACTCTGTATAATTGACCAATCCTGTAATTACAAGTGCCGTAACAATATAAATTACAGTGCACATAATAAGGGAGTATATCATACCACGTGGCAAATCTCTTTGGGGATTGGCACATTCTTCAGCTGTGGTAGAAATTGCATCAAAGCCTATATACGCAAAAAAAACAGCCGATACTCCTTTTAAAACACCAGTCATACCATTGGGCAGGAAAGGAGTCCAGTTTGACGTTGTATTATTAGAGAAAATAAACCAGAATCCAATGAGTGCAATTAGTATAAGTACCACAATCTTCAGAATGACCATTCCATTGGCAGTTCGCTTACTTTCTTTAATACCAACATAAGCTAGCCAGGTAATTAGCACTACAATTACAAAGGCTGGAAGGTTTATGATGAAAGGTATTCCCAAAAATTTTGGTGCTTCTTGGTAAACTAATCCAGTTACTGATTGTCCGGCAGCTACCGCTTCCTGGTATTTGATTGCTGCAGTTTGATACCCAACAGTCAGCCAATCTGGAAGTTGCAGCCCCAGTGCAACAAGGATATTGTTAAAGTAAGCACTCCAGGATATGGCCACAACAATATTTCCTATTGCATACTCCAGGATAAGTGCCCAACCGATAATCCAGGCAATGACTTCACCAAAAGCAATATATGAGTAAGTGTAAGCACTACCTGCAACAGGTATTCTGGATGCAAATTCTGCGTAACACAAAGCTGTAAAACCACAGGTAATGGCAGTAATTATAAATAAAAATATTACTCCTGGTCCACCATTGTAAGCTGCAGATCCAATTGTGGTAAATATTCCCCCACCGATGACAGCGGCAACTCCCATCAGCGTCAGGTCTCTTACAGAAAGTACACGTTTTAGCGATTGATCATCTGATTCTGATGTAGAAATATGCCTAGTGGTGACTGATTCTATTGATTTTTTTCTGAATATGGTATTCAATGCTGAAAATTTTTATTTTTCCCTTTGGATTAAATAATAGGCAAGCTCAACCAGTGGTTCTTTTCTGACTTTAGAAACTACTATAGATTCAAGGTGAGACAAAGCCAGGTTCAAATATTTCAATTTAAGTTCATTTGCCCAATTGTCTATTCCACATTTTATATAAATTTCAAGTACCTGCGCAACTTTATCTTGGCTATCTGCATGCATTAAATCTTTTAACCTTTTTAGGTCATCCGGGTCTGCAGTAGCCAATGCATGAATCATCAAAAATGTTTTCTTGTTGCTTTGGATGTCGCCTCCAACCTGTTTCCCGAACTTTTTGGGGTCACCAAAAGCATCAAGATAATCGTCCTGAATTTGAAAAGCTATACCCAGGTTACGACCAAATTCATAGATATGATGTTGATTTGATTCTCCAGCACCACCAATCAGGGCACCCAATTGAAGACTGGCAGCAAGTAATACTGAGGTCTTTAATTGAATCATCTGCAGGTAATCATCCAAAGAAACTGTATCCATACCCTCAAAATCCATGTCAAGTTGTTGTCCCTCACAAACCTCCTTGGCCGTTTTATTGAACAACTGGATTGCTTTACTCAGGTACGATCCTGAAAGTTTATTCAGGTAATCATAGGCAACGACCATCATAACATCTCCCCCCAATAAAGCAGTTGGCTCACCGTGGATGGCATGCACAGTAGGTTTTCCCCTTCGCAATGGAGCCTTATCCATGATGTCATCATGAATCAGTGTGAAATTATGGAAAAGCTCAACGGCAGCTGCTGCATGAAACGCATCTGCATTGATTTCTCCAAACAATTCATTGCCCATAAGGCATAAAACCGGACGAACTCTTTTACCGGAATTGAGTAAAAAGTCTTCCAGCGGATCGTATAGCGTAGCTGGAAATTTGGGGAAATGTCTATGGCTGAAATATTGTTCAAACTCAGCCTGCAGTAATTCAATGCCTTTCATGTGATCGTGTAATGATAACCCTAAGTTACTGATTCAAAAACTATCTAATTATTTTTTCTTCCGGCTGCTTTTAACTACGGTATTGTCAATTTTCATAATCCAATCGTAATCGAGTTGTCTTTTTGTAAGGTTCGCTGCTACAAGTTTAATCCGAACTGAATCACCAATCCTGAACGCCCAACCACTTCTTTTTCCAACAAGCGCATAATCAGATTCGATGTAGATAAAATCATCGTAATCCTGCAAGGTGGCAATAGAAACCAATCCTTCACATTTATGATCAATTGTTTCAGCCCAAAAACCAAAACCAGCAACACCAGATATGACAGCCTCAAACTCTTCTCCAAGGAACTGTTTCATAAATTCTACCTGCTTGTACTTGTTGGCGGCTCTTTCTGTTTCCATGGCTGCTCTTTCTCGTTCACTGGTATGCTGACATTTTTGCTCCATCTTTTTATCAGGCAAAACATGATCCTCCAATATGCCAGAAAGGACCCTGTGTACCAAAATATCAGGATATCTCCTTATTGGTGAAGTGAAATGACAGTAGTGTGAAAAGCCTAATCCATAATGACCAATATTTTCAGATGTATATATTGCTTTAGCCATTGTGCGGATACCCAACTGTTCCAAGACCCTTTGTTCAGGTAAACCCTTAACTTTTGTAAGCATTGTATTGAAAGACTTTGCTATATCTTCTGGGGTTTTAGTGCTAAACTGGTAACCAAATTTTTTTGCAAATTCAATGAAAGGAATAAGTTTCTCTTCGGTAGGCTGATCGTGAATGCGATATGGAAAAGGAACAGGCTTACCATTTACTTTTACTTCTGCCACTTTCAGGGCGATTGCCTTGTTGGCCAATAACATGAATTCCTCTATGAGCTGATGAGATTCTTTACTTTCTTTGATAACAATTCCCAGAGGAGCTCCGCTTTCATCCAGCTTGAACCTTACCTCTTGAGACGAAAAGTTTATAGCACCGTTCTTCATTCTTTGCTTACGCATAGACTGAGCAAACTCATTTAGCTTTAATATTTCCAGGTCATATAATCCTGTGCCAGTTTCTATAATGAGCTGAACATCTTCATATGTAAACCGATGATTAGAATGAATAATCGTCCTGCCAATCCACTGATTGATAATTTTACCTTTTTCGTCCAGTCTGAAAATACATGAATAAGTTAGTTTGTCTTCATGTGGCCTTAAAGAACAAAGCTCATTGGATATCCGCTCCGGTAACATGGGTACTACCCTGTCTGGAAGGTATACGGAAGTTGCTCTTTCATACGCAGCAACATCCAATGCTGAACCCTCTTCAATATAATGGCTGACATCTGCAATATGCACACCAACAGCAATTGAGCCATCCTGAAAACGTTCGAAACTCAGTGCATCATCAAAATCCTTGGCATCTTCCGGATCGATCGTAAAAGTTAAAATATCACGGATATCTTTCCTTGCCTGCTGATCTAATTTGGTTATTGCATCAGGAATTCTTTCAGTCTCTTCCATTACCTCTTCTGAAAACTGAACTGAAAACCCCTGTTCAATCAACAATTCCTTCATGGCCAGGTCACTTTCCTTTTCAGGAGTGATTACCTCAATGATTTCACCTTTGGGGCGTTTGTCATCCTCCTCCCAGGAAACAATTTGAGCAATAACCCGATCACCATCTTTTGCGCCATTCAGTGACGTTAGCGGAATAAAAAAATCAGGAACAGTTTTATTTCCCTGGGAAACAAAAAATGCAAAGTCTTTGTTGACTTCAATTTCACCAATGAATTGCTTCTGTTTCCTTACAACAACCTGAATAATCTTACCCTGCAATCTTCCTGACCTTTCATCACCTTTAATCACTTCTACCCTTACAAGATCACCATGAAATGCCTTATTAAAATCATGTGGCTTAATGATTATATCCCTCTCGAGTCCCTCTACAATTACAAAGCCCATTCCAGAGCGGGTTATTTCAAATCTACCCTTATGCAGGCTTTGTTCTTTGTATTGTGCCCCCTTTTTCTTTCCACCTTTACTATTCTTCTGCTTACTGTTCTTTCTGCCCATTATGGTGTATTTTAAAGGTTAATGATGAATTTCGGGCTCTGTAAAACAATTTTCCTGCTTTACATAAAATGATTGTGGATATCCAAGTATTAACTGATCAAACTCAGCAGACTGCCCGAATAAGAAATGAACACTTATTGGCAAAATGTAAATTGGTATATTCTCCAACTGATCTTTATATCGAACCAACCGAACGGCATCTTTACCTGTTGTGAGTATTATTTTTTCTCCTTCAAGAATACTATTGAACCGATGCTTTATTTCACTGACATCATCAATACTGAAAAGGTGATGATCGTTGTAAAAAAGTGCATCGTATGTTTTTGATTCATCATGGATATATTGTGTTAAAGGTTTGGGATTTGCAATGCCGCAAATAAGTAATACCTCTGTTTCCTTGGTTAATGGAAAGGTTGAACCATTAATCAAATGGTAAGGTGTGCCGTACTTAATTGTTGTAAAAAAAACCTGCTGATGTTGTTTGGGAGCTAGTTCCTGCAAAACAAGAAAACGACCATGTTCGCTTAAATCAGCAGGACATTTTGTAACAATAATGATATCTGCCCTGTTTGCACTTGATGTCTGATCTCTGAGATCTCCTGTTGGAAGAAATAAGTCTCTTGTATAAAGGTTGTTGTATTCAGTAAGGATAATCTGTACGCCCGCATTGATTTCCCGATGCTGAAATGCATCGTCCAAAACAATTACTTTTGTATCAGGTTTATCAAACAAGAGTTCAGGAACAGCTTCTATCCTTTTTTCACATACACTTACAGCAACATCAGGGTGATTAAGGTGAAATTGCATGGGTTCATCACCAATTTCTATAGCAGTCGTATTTTCTCCTGCCAAAACATACCCGGATGTCCTTCTTTTATAACCCCTGCTGATGGTTGCTACTGGATAATATTGTTTCAGGAGTGATAGCATATAATCAACCAAAGGAGATTTTCCTGTTCCTCCTACACTTAGGTTTCCAACTGAAAAAATAGGGATGTTGAAACTGACACCTTCTATGATCTTTTTATTGTACAGGAAATTTCGAATCTGTACAACTATCCCATACAATAATGTAAATGGAAATAAAAATAACCTGAATGATCGGAGGTAAATATTGTTAAAATGCATAAACACTTTCGGGTGTAATGCAAAAATCGAGCTTTTTATCGAAGAAATCGGCATCCTCAACAGATTCTACAGGAGAAAAGAACGAAAGTCCTATTTTTAACATTTCAGGTTTACATCCTGCAAGAAATCTGTCGTAATAACCTTTTCCATATCCTACCCTGTTTCCCACCTCATCAAAAATAAGCAAAGGAATTATTGCCATATCAATTTCG
>JBDLUZ010000072.1:0-13195 GCA_039805045.1 Bacteroidota bacterium
CTCCATGGCTTCGGCTATCCGCCAGTAGTCCTTGTTTCTTTCTCCTGCCAGATTGGAAATGCCACGGATTTGGATAAATGGTATCCGTGCGGATAAGCCTGTATAATGCAGCGCCGCACCTTCCATGGACTCTATATCCAGGTTGTATTGATTTTTGTAGAGCGTGATATCTTTGGGATTTGTAGTAATCCGGTTGACAGTTATTGCATTTACTTGCGGCACTCCCGCTGCGTTGAGTAAATGTACATGTGGGTTAATTAATTTTTTCTGTTCATAAGGCGGTTCACTCGCAGCGGCAAGTCCCATGTCAAATATGTCAGAATATTTTCCATTTTCCCATACCCCCATTTCTGCTGTGCATTCTGTTTTTACAACAAATGCTTTTCCAATTTGAATATCATTGCTGAAAGTTCCTGCAATGCCTAACTGAATAATGAGATCTGGATTATTTTCAGTTGTAACCTTCATCAGGTTATACATGGTGGAAAGGATGCCAACACCCGTAATGGCCAGACTTAACTTTTTGGCTTCATCTACCCCCAATTCCCGGCGAAAAAAGTTTATTTCCCGTTCAGTTGCAGCAGTAATCAGAATCTTCATGCTCCAAAGTTCTGCAATTTCCCTTAAGCTGCTTAACTTTGCATCCCTTTATATTATGCCTGTTTTTTACCTTACTCGAAAAGAACATTTCAATGCTGCTCATAAGCTGTATAATCCGTCTTGGACAAAAGAGCGGAATGATGAAGTATTTGGAAAATGTGCCAATGAGAACTGGCATGGTCACAATTTTGAATTATTGGTTACAGTCAAGGGAGAACCCAATCCGGAAACCGGGTTTATTGTAGATGCCAAGTTACTCAGCAGCATCATCAAAACCCGGGTTGTAGATGTACTTGATCACCGGAACCTCAACCTGGATGTGCCCTTTATGGCCGGTAAAATTTGCTCCATAGAAAATCTTGTATGGGGAATTTGGCATGAATTGCTCCCGCACTTGCCAGCAGGTGTTGCCCTCCACTGCATCAGACTTGTGGAAACTCCACGTATATTTGTAGAATATTTTGGAGAATAAAGGCTGAAATCCTAAACAATTTTATTGCTTTTGTGTTTTATTCTTCCAAAGGATGCAGAAGATGAAGAATGAACGCGTATCAGTTTATCGTGCAGAGCATTTCAATGCGGCACACCGGTTGCATAATCCGGATTGGGATCAAGATACCAATAGCAGGGTGTTTGGGAAATGTAACCTTCCCCATTACCACGGTCATAATTATGAACTTATCGTTAAAGTAACCGGAGAGGTTGATCCGTCAACGGGTTATGTCATAGACATGAAGGTGTTGTCTGATATCATTGCAGAAAAAATACTGGAACGGTTTGATCACCGGAATTTGAATGAAGATGTACCGGAGTTTAAGACAATCAATCCAACAGCAGAAAATATTGCAACTGTCATTTACAGGATTTTAAGGCCAGAAATAGCCGAACATTTTGACCTGCAAATACGTTTGTATGAGACACCCAGAAATTTTGTAGAATATCCAGCAAACTAATTTTTCCAATTTACACACATGGCATATATCAAAGTTGAGCAATTTGAAGATAAAATAACTTCAGGGTTAATAGAGAATTACAGGGAATCCATATCGCTTTTGGGAGAAGATCCGGAGCGTGAAGGTTTATTGAAAACACCTGAAAGGGTTGCCAAATCCATGCAATACCTTACACAGGGTTACCAGATAGACGCTAAGGCTATCTTGGCATCTGCTAAATTTCATGAAGATGTGAGTGAGATGATCATTGTGAAAGATATTGAATTGTACAGCCTTTGTGAACACCACATGTTGCCATTTTTCGGCAAAGCCCATGTGGCATATATTCCCAATGGCTATATTACAGGGTTGAGTAAAATAGCCAGGGTTGTAGACACCTATAGCCGTCGTTTGCAGGTTCAGGAAAGGCTTACCACCCAGATTCTCAATGCCATTAAGGAAACCCTCGATCCATTGGGTGTTGCAGTTGTCATTGAGGCTTCACACCTGTGTATGATGATGCGTGGCGTGCAGAAACAAAATTCTGTAACAACAACATCCGCATTCTGGGGTGAGTTTGAGCGCAATGAGTCGAGAAGTGAGTTCATCCGCCTAATCGGATCAAAGCTGCATTAAATTAATCATTTCGGGGTATGTTTTTGAGTGAATTTACTTTGAGAAAATCACCCGATTTCATTAGTTTTGTTGAATAAGAGGGTATATGATACAGGCGTATGTTTTTCCGGGACAAGGGTCCCAGTTTCCAGGAATGGGTAAGGTTCACTTTGATGGCAATGCTTTTGCAAGTAGGTTTTTTGAGCAGGCCAATGAAATCCTGGGTTTCAGGATATCAGATATCATGTTCAGTGGATCAGAAGAAGATCTGAAACAAACCAATGTAACACAACCTGCTATTTTTGTACATTCAGTTATTGCCTATAAAATGATTGATGGTGCAACTCCCCACATGGTTGCAGGTCATTCATTGGGAGAGTTTTCAGCCCTGGTGGTCAATGGCACGTTGCCCTTTGCTGATGCATTGAAGCTGGTCAGCATCAGGGCCAATGCCATGCAAAAAGCCTGTGAAGCAAATCCTTCTGCCATGGCGGCTGTTTTGGCACTTGCAGATGATGTAGCAGAAAAAATATGCGTAGAAATCACCAGTGAAACCGGAGAAGTTGTGGTTCCAGCAAATTACAATTGTCCTGGCCAGCTTGTTATCAGTGGCACCAACGCTGGCATTGATATAGCCTGTGAACGCATGAAGGCTGCAGGGGCTAAAAGGGCGATTAAGTTACCGGTTGGTGGTGCATTTCATTCTCCCTTGATGGAGCCTGCGCGTCAGGAGCTTGCAGACGCTATCATGGCCACTAAATTTCACAAACCATCTTGTCCGGTTTACCAGAATGTTACTGCTAGACCGGTGACGGATCCTGATAAAATTAAACAAAACCTAATCGAGCAGCTTACGGGGCCGGTCAGGTGGACGCAAACCATTGAAGCCATGATTGCTGATGGTGCCAGCAGCTTCACTGAGGTTGGTCCTGGTAAAGTGTTGCAAGGACTCATTGGTAAAATCAATAAGTCTATTCCTGTTGAATCATTCAACTGATGAAAAAATTGTAATCCTTTACTTAAGCTTGTGCAGCTGGTCCGCCGAATTGAAAGGGTATTTGCACTTCTTCGAAATCTCTGATAGCGCCGTTTGCATCTTCAAACCTTTGAATGTTGTCTGCCAGTGCATTCAATAATCTTTTTGCATGCTGGGGAGTTAGCACAATCCTTGATTTAACCTTGCTTTTGGGAGTTCCAGGCATCACATTGACAAAGTCTACCACAAATTCTGCGTGACTATGGGTGATAATTGCAAGGTTTGCATACTGACCTTCTGCCACTTCTTCAGATATCTCCAGGTTGAGTTGATTTTGTTGTTGATCGCTCATGTTTCGCTTTGTAACAAAGATACTATTTCATTTCTTTAATTTTCTCTGTTGACTTGCCAGCTTAATTGTATCCGCCATTCATGTTTTAATTCAGCGTCCCTGATGTCTGTAATCCATTTAGCAGAAATCATCATTGTTTTTTTCCACTTCAAGTTTCCAATTGCGTAAATCCTGTTTCCTGCAGCGTAATGGGCCGGTATAGTATGGTATGCGGGAACATCCCGTTCATAGGCATAAATTCTTGAGTTGTATCCATCTGTGTCAAAAAGGGTATACCGTAAACACAGAGAAAATGGTTTCATCGCCGGTTTGTATATCAATTCTGCATAACTGAGGCTACCCTTTTCCACTTTTTGCATATCAGGGGTTAGCAATGATAATTCATGTCTGATGCGCATCGTTATTGATTCCAGTGGAATGAAGGAAAGGTGAACCCTGATCCGGGTTAATTTATTTTTGACCAGTATTCCATTCACCTGATTGTTTCCTGCTGCATTTGTCCAGCGCACACTTTGTTGCCATCTGATGAGCCATTCCGCTTTTTTGCTTGGTTTCCAGGTATACTGCATCGCAGATATTTTACCATGTGATGGGGCGTCTGCGAGTGCTTTGACCCAAGGATGGTTAAAAATATCAAAATTGGCTTCAAAACGCTGACCAGGATTTGGCGAAAAGTTCATGTTTAAATAAAAACCTTTCTCATTGCCAGCTTGGCCAGACTGACTGAAGCAACTGGATTGCCAGGCCTGATAGGGAGCAGACATATTTCTATATAGCATTGAAACTTCAAGCCTGTTATCCAGACTTCTAATCCAACCAGCGGTAAGCGCAGATTTCAATTGTTTGTCTAGCCCCCATTCTGCAAAGAGCAATCCCTTTTGGGTAATCCAAACACCGTCAAAACCCATGTTTACGTAGCTTTTTCCCTTTTGTTCAAACAGGTTGTAGGGCAAATCCCTTTTCTCAATGCTGTGATCAAATTGAAAATGAACTGCATTGAATGCGATTTTTAATTTTCCGGTATTTAATCCGATTTTACCTCCCCATCCGGTTTGCTTGACTGCTCTTTTGTTTTCAAGTTCTGAGGTTGTGCGATGCAGGCCAGATACTAGAAAAGATGAAATCTTCACGGTACCTGAAGTAGTATCACTTTTAGTGTTGGCATCAATCGGGTGATGGCTTACAAAGAATGCAGCTTCCCATTTGTTTTTTGCAAGGCTTAGTGCCACTCCTCTGTGAAAGATGTTTTCGTCTCTTCCTGTATGGGGTTTAAAAACGTCTCCCTGCCTGAAGCTGTTTAACATTCCCGAACCGCCAACTGCAAATCCCTGCCAGTGTATGAGCCCCTGGCCAAGGTTGACCGTAAAGTCACCGGCAATCAGCTGTTGGATCAAACCCATGTCTGTTAGTTTCAGGTAAGCGCTTAGATGGTCAGGTATTCGGGCCTCACCAGCATCAGATTCCAGTGTTATCCCCCATTGCATCAAAGTTCTGAACTTGA
Organism: Bacteroidota bacterium; assembly: GCA_039805045.1. GTDB lineage: Bacteria > Bacteroidota > Bacteroidia > Chitinophagales > Chitinophagaceae > Pollutibacter. The sequence goes on from JBDLUZ010000072.1 coordinate 4,977, forward strand.
ACCTGTAGGTCAGTAAATGTGGCCGATTGCCTGATTTTTTCGCAGTGCTGTCTGCCGTTTTGCCACCTGTTCTGTAAAGGACAGTATGATTGCCTTCTTTTAGCCTTTGCCGCAGACTGGGGAGACGGTTTTCCTCAATACTGGTTTTAAAGTGTGGGAGTACTTTTTTAATGATATCTGGATCCCAGTGCGGTATTGCCTGCAGCTCCATCAGGCTGATAAATGCACCCACTGTTTCCCGGTACCACAGAAAAGCATGTATTTGCAGGAGAGACAAAACACCCCAGGAAACAAGCTGATCGTGGTTAACTTTATTGATCGCAATGCGGTTGAATTTACCGAAAACAAAATTGTCTGTAATGTCTGGAAGCAAGCGGTTATCATCGGTTTGTGCAACCTGTTCCAGGGCGTTTTCATGGAGCTCTTCTGATATTTCTTCTTGTGCTGCTGGTATGAGCGGCATAATCATCCAGACTATTGCCAGGATTTTGGTAATTGGCTTCATGTTCAATGTAATAAACTTGTGAACGATAATAAAAATGAAGAGCCAAGCTGGGGATGAAATGACAGACCTGCACCCCAGCTTTGGTGTATTCCAGTTTTACCCAGAAAACAAAATGGGGCTCCAGATAATCCATTTATGCCTCCAAGGAAAAGCCAGTTGTTGTGAAACTGGTTGCTGATCATGAGATGAAAAGCAGTGTGACGCATACTTTCTTTGTCAAGTTCTGCTGATAACTGAAGTTTATCACTGAAATAATATGCAAAGCCCGTTGCGATGGATTGTTGCTTTAAAGATTGCCGGTACTGTGCGCCCCATCTCACTCTTTCATTTAACTTAAACAGGAAACCCAGTTGTATTTCACCCGTCAGGCTGAAAGAGGTTCCGGCTGTCTTTTGAGCCTCCATTGACCAGGAGCTTCCGATAGCGAGTGACTTATTCAGTTTCATTCCATAGCCCAAAGAAGCATAAATGTTACTGTGAACAGGAGATGTTTCAAAGCCTGCATTAAGGGCACTGCCTCTTCGGTTGTTTCCGCCTTGCAATGCCAGCTGCAGTGAACCTGCATTACTGATACTGTATTGGTTTCCTGCCTGTATGGATATGGTTTTTTTGCTTAATCCGGATAAGGCGGCAGGTCTTAATCCTGCAGGAAAGCTTTGCATGTTTTCAGAAAGGTAGCTGGTCAGCTCCAGGGGTATTATCTTTCCGGGATAACCAACTTGCTGGCATATACCAGTTATCGGGAAACATAACAGTAAGATTAATTTTCTGCTCATGAAACAAAATTCCACATCCAGCATTCCCTGAAGAAGTGAAAAACAACATATTTGGGTGTCATTTTTCCCCTTTGTACCTTTGTTTTATGCAGTTATTAGATGGTAAAATAGTTTCTCAGGCGGTGAAAGACAGGTTGAAAGTTCAAACAGCTGAAAGGGTGGAGGCTGGAAAGAAGGTGCCGCACCTTGCTGCTGTACTTATCGGGAACAATGGAGCCAGTGAAACCTATGTGGGCTCTAAAGTTAGATCCTGTGCAGAAATCGGATTTAAATCTACCCTTATCAGGCTGGAAGAGTCGATTTCCGAAGCTGAATTGCTTTATAAACTTGATGAATTGAATGCGGATTTTGATGTTGACGGCATACTCGTTCAGTTACCCCTGCCGGCACATATCGCTGAAGAGAAAGTAATTGAAAGAATCTTTGCATCCAAAGATGTTGATGGTTTTCATCCGGAGAGTGTGGGCAGAATGGTACAGGGACTTCCTGCTTTTTATCCAGCAACACCTTATGGGATTCTTTTATTGTTGGAGCATTACAATGTTGAAACCAAGGGCAAACATGCCGTTGTGATAGGTAGAAGCAATATTGTTGGAAGGCCAATCAGCATCATGCTCAGCAAGCCCGAATATCCCGGCAATTGCACGGTAACTGTTTGCCATTCGCATACGCAAAACCTGAAGGAGCTTTGTTTGCAAGGGGATATCATCATTGCCGCATTGGGCAGGCCCGAGTTCCTGAAAGCAGATATGGTTAAGGAGGGCGCTGTTGTTGTGGATGTAGGGATTACACGGGTTCCAGACACTTCAAAGAAATCTGGTTTTGCCATAAAAGGAGATGTTGATTTTGATGCAGTGGCACCCAAATGTTCATACATTACTCCAGTTCCCGGCGGTGTTGGTCCCATGACAATAGCTGCACTGATGATGAATACCTATAAGGCCTGCGTGGCGAAAGATTAATACATGGTGAAAGACAAATCAGACGTGCTCCCGTTGATGGAGCATTTTCATACTTTGCAGGGAGAGGGCCGTTTTACAGGGCAGTCAGCCTATTTTCTCAGACTTGGCGGTTGTGATGTGGGTTGTGTGTGGTGCGATGTCAAGGAAAGCTGGGATATGGCTGCTCATCCGCTTACAGGTGTTACGCAAATGGTTGAATCAGTGGTGAACTCAGGAAGCCAAATCGCCGTGGTTACCGGAGGAGAACCGCTGATGCATAACCTGGATCACTTGACGGAACAACTGCAGGCAAGCGGAATAAAAACGCATATTGAAACATCAGGAGCGCATCCGTTGAGCGGCAGTTGGGATTGGATTTGCCTGTCTCCCAAGAAGTTCAAAGTACCTCAGGCATCAGTAATCGCTGCAGCAGATGAATTGAAAGTAGTTGTCTTCCACCCCAGTGACTTAGACTGGGCCGAGCAATATGCAGCGAAGGTTTCACCTGGCTGTCTGCTCTATCTTCAACCAGAATGGAGTAAGGCAGCAATGATGACTCCGCTTATCATTGATTATATCCTGAAAAATCCGAGGTGGATCATTTCATTGCAGACACATAAATACCTCAGCATCCCCTGAGCTTTTTTAATTTAACAGATTATCCCTGTGCCCTTAAGGCAAATGAATTAATTTCATAGGATGAGGTTTTTTTTGTTGATTTTCTGTTTTTTCCTTGTCACCAGTTCTGCAGCACAGCAATACAATCCGGAGCGGATTTCAAAAAAGAACAGGACAATATATGACAAGGCCCTCACTTACGCAGAGGATTTAAGGTATGTGGATGCACTGAATCTCATCAATATTGCTTTATCAAATGACCCTGCTTTTCTTGAAGCCAGATTGTCTAAGGCTGGGTTGCTGAGTGAAATGAAAAACTACAGTCAGGCTGTTCAGGAATACAAAACCGCATTGGATGCTGACCAGGATTTTTGCAGGGAATACCTCCTGCCTTACAGCATCAACCTTTCCGGAGCCGGAGCTTTTTCAAAAGCGTTAGAAGCTATTGATGCTTTTTTAGGTATACCCGGGCTCAATGAATCCTCTATAAAGTCTGCTGAATACAGAAAAAGAAATATCCTCTTTGCGCTTTCTCAACAGGATAAAATAGGAACGCAGGCGCCTATAGAGGTAGTCAATGCAGGGGCGGCAATCAACAGTATCCAGCCTGAATATTTTCCTTCAATGACAGTAAATGGAGAGCGGCTGGTGTGGACAAAAAGAGTGAGTGATTTTAACGAGGATTTCTATTTCAGTGACAAGGTTGATGCTGCAGCACCCATTGAAGGAGCAATCAATACCACTATGAAAGAAGGAGCCCAACAAATTTCACAGGATGGGAAGTCGCTTGTTTTTGCGGGACAATATCCGGATAGTTACGGGAGGTTTGATATTTATCTATCAGAGCTTTCCGCCAGTGGCTGGAGTGCCAGGCAAAATCTTGGTGAACGAATCAATTCAGAATTCTGGGAATCATCGCCATGTTTGTCGCCTGATAAGTCGGCTTTGTATTTCGCATCTGACCGTCCTGGTGGGTATGGTGGGATAGACATTTACGTGAGCAATAGATTGGCTAATGGGAAATGGTCTAACCCCGAGAATCTCGGACCGGCTATCAATACCTCAGGGGATGAAAGCAGTCCGTTTTTACATGCCGATAATGAAACATTCTATTTCTCCTCCAATGGTCTGCAGGGGTATGGGGGAGCTGACCTGTTCAAAGCGAAACGCGGTTTAAGTGGGTTTGAACAGGTACAAAACCTCGGGTATCCAATCAATACAATTGATAACGAAGGGAGTTTTTTTGTTACAGCCGATGGTACCACGGCATGGCTTGCCAGCAACAGGGCAGATAGCAGAGGTGGACTCGATATCTATCATTTTGTGTTGCCTCCTTTGATCAGACCCAATTCAACTTCATGGGTGAGTGGGAAGGTTTATGACAGCCTTACTGGAAAAGGGATACAGGCTGTAGTGGAGTTGGTTAACATTGAATCCCAGCAGGTTATTGCACAAGTGCAGACTGATGCTGATGGGGAGTACCTGTGCACTTTACCTTGTGAAAGGGAATATGCATTCATGGTCAATAAAAAAGGGTATCTTTTTCATGCTCAACGCGTTTACCTTCAAAAAGTAAATGGTACCACAGGAATTAAACAGGATATCGCATTAAGTCCAATTCAGAAAGGGATGCAGATGGTTCTCCGGCATGTTCTTTTTGAGACAGGTAAGTATGATCTTCTACCAGAATCTGTTGTGGAACTGAATAAGTTAGTTTCCCTAATGAAGGAGAATCCAGGCTTGAAAATTGAGATAAGCGGACATACAGACAATACCGGACTGGAATCAGCCAACCTGGAGTTGTCGACCCTCCGTGCAAAGGCTGTTGTCCTTTACTTGGAATCGAAGGGTATACCTGGGGTAGGCCTTACCTACAAGGGATACGGTTCATCTGTTCCTGTTGCTGGAAATGACACTGCAGAAGGGCGGCAATTGAACAGGCGCACAGCGTTGAAAATTCTCGGCGGGTTGTAAACAACCAGGGGATTGATGTTTTTTTCTTCCATTTTATTGTAGGATTAACGGCGGATTGAAACTGTGTCTGTTGCATTTTGCAGCATGCAAGAAGAATTCACGGATGATGAGATGCTTCATCAAATTGCACTTACCTGTGTTCCGCAGTTAGGTGATGTACAAATCGCAGTGCTTTTAAAAAATTTTGGGACTGCCTGTAATGTATTCAATGCTCCTAAAAGGGCACTTGAATGTTTGCCAGGGATAGGGTCTGTCAGGGCGGGGGCTATCAAGACGTTTAAGAATTTTTCGGGTATTGAGAAAGAGCTTTCTCGTTGCCGTCAAACCAATACCCGGGTGCTGATACGTGGAAAAAACGGGTATCCCTCCAGACTTAATCATTGTCCGGACGCACCCGCAATACTTTATTTCAGCGGAAATGCCTCCCCTGATATGACCAAGGTTGTAAGTATTGTTGGTACAAGATCGCCTACCCAATACGGCAAAGACAGGGTGTTGGAATTGTTGGAAGTACTTGCCAGGTTTAAGGTGTTGGTTGTAAGCGGACTGGCTTACGGAGTTGATACAATCGTACACAGGGAGGCATTGAAACATGGATTACCAACAATTGGGGTACTTGGGCATGGGTTGGATAAGTTATATCCTTATGCCAATAGGCAGCTCGCAGATGAGATGTTATTGAATGGTGGGATGCTTACCGAGTTCATGCGGGGGACCAAACCAGATAGGCAGAATTTCCCCAGACGCAACAGAATCGTTGCAGGAATGGCTGACGCCGTTATTGTGATTGAAAGTGGTGAAAAAGGCGGGAGTCTCATAACTGCAGAGTTGGCCAATGGTTACAACAAGGATGTACTGGCATATCCGGGAAGGTCAATTGATGAACAGAGTATGGGTTGTAATGCACTCATTGCCGGACATAAAGCCAATCTTGTTACAAGCGGAGAGCATGTCATTGATTTTTTGAACTGGTCAACTCACCAACAGCAAACACCTCCAAAACAAATGGCTTTATTTTCAACCCTTACAACGGAAGAACAACAGCTGGTTGAGATCATTGAACTCAATCAACCCGTATCAATTGATGTGCTCGCTCAAATGGCAGCTCAGAAGTCCAGTAAAGTAGCCTCCCTCTTGCTGAGCCTTGAGATGCAGGGAATTGTTGTACTCCTTCCGGGAAAATTGTATGCATTGTGCCGGTAGTGCAAGCATATTTATTTTTTTTCTATCTTCGCATATGGCAACAAGTACAGGAAATTCCACAAAGTTTTTTGGTGAAGGATTAACCTTCGATGACGTATTGCTGGTACCGGCATATTCTGATGTTCTTCCGCGTGAAGTAAATATCTCAACACAGCTTACGAAACATATCACATTGAACATACCCTTGCTTTCCGCGGCAATGGACACAGTTACAGAAGCTACATTAGCCATTGCGCTTGCAAGGGAAGGCGGAATTGGCATTTTACATAAGAACATGTCTGTAGAACAACAGGCAGAACAGGTGCGCAGGGTTAAGCGCAGCGAGAGCGGCATGATCATTGATCCTGTCACCTTGCACGAAGATGCTGTTATTGCTGACGCTTTGCGTTTGATGAAAGAGAACCGCATCGGCGGGATTCCAATTATCAATCATGCCAGAAAGCTTGTTGGCATTCTCACAAACCGTGACCTGCGTTTTGAAACAGATAAGACCAGAAAGGTAAGTGAGGTAATGACAAAGGAAAATCTGGTTACAGCACCAGAGGGAACAGATCTTAAAAAAGCAGAAAAAATCCTTCAGAATTACAAGATTGAGAAATTACCTGTTGTGAAAACCAATGGGGAATTAATTGGATTAATCACCTACAGGGATATTCTGCAGGTGCACAGCTACCCACATGCTGTTAAGGATGAATTTGGTAGGCTGAGGGTAGGAGCCGCCCTGGGAATAACCCGGGATTTGATTGATCGTGCTGCCGCGCTTCAGCACAATGGCGTTGATGTGGTGTGTCTGGACAGTGCGCATGGCCATACAAAGGGAGTTATTGATTCACTAAAATTGCTAAAGAAGAATTTTAAGCACCTGAATATCATTGCCGGTAACGTTGCAACAGCGGATGGTGCCTTGGCTTTGGCTGAAGCAGGAGCGGATTGCGTTAAAGTGGGAATTGGTCCGGGTTCAATTTGTACCACACGTATCGTGGCAGGTGCCGGTGTCCCTCAGATTACCGCTATTCTGGAAGCAGCCTCAGCGCTTAAAAAAATCAATATTCCGGTTATTGCAGATGGTGGTATCAGGTATACAGGTGATTTTGTAAAAGCGATTGCAGCGGGAGCGTCAACGGTGATGATGGGAAGTGTTTTTGCAGGGGTAGAGGAAAGTCCGGGTGAAACCATCATTTACGAAGGCAGAAAATTCAAGCAATACAGGGGGATGGGTTCTATAGGGGCGATGCAGCAGGGAAGTAGCGACAGGTATTTTCAGGATGTGGAGGAAGGTATTAAAAAGTTAGTGCCGGAGGGTATTGAAGGGCGTGTGCCGTTTAAGGGAAATTTAAGTGAGGTGATTACACAATATGTAGGTGGCTTGCGCGCAGGGATGGGTTATTGCGGTGCAAAAGATATTGATGCTTTGCAGCATTCCAAGTTTATAAAGATCACCCATGCCGGTATTCGTGAAAGCCATGCACATGATGTAGCGATCACAAAAGAAGCACCCAATTATAGTCGTTAAGTTTCAGGTATATGATAAAACGGTTGCTTTTTCTGGTGGTTTTTTTCACTGCAGCAGTAAAACTTTTTGGGGAAGACAAAGGAAGTGCACTCCGTATTAGCCTGCTGACGTGCAGTCCGGGTGAGGATTTATATGCAGTATTCGGACATAGCGCCTTACGTATAGTAGACAGTTCAGCTGGCACAGATATTGTTTACAACTTTGGAACATTTGATTTCAGTGACCCTGATTTTTATACAAAATTCGTCAGGGGAAAACTCCGCTATTTTCTCAGTCAGTCTCATTATGCAGATTTTATTTATGAATATGCATACTTCAAAAGACCTGTCACTGAGCAGGTTTTAGCACTTTCAGAAGGGGATAAAAAAGCAATTCAGCAGTCGCTGTTTGAAAACCTGAGCGAAGAAAATCGCTTTTATAAATACGATTTTCTTTTTGATAACTGTACCACCCGATTACGCGATTTGATTTTCAAGACGAATACAACGGCAGCTTTTTTACCACCTCCTTTTGCGAGCCGGGGATCAACATTCAGGGATCATTTACATGGTTATCTTGACAGGGCAGAGATGCCATGGACAAAACTCGGCATAGACATTTTACTTGGTGCAGGCGCAGATAGGGTCATGGGTGTAAATGAATCGATGTTTCTGCCAGATCCGCTCCTTTTTGGCGTAAAGGGAGCCCGC
>JBDLUZ010000073.1:0-8392 GCA_039805045.1 Bacteroidota bacterium
TACCAATCTTGAAGTATATTTAAACAGTGTTCTGTTATGAAGAAGTGTTTGCCGCTTGCCGCTTTTTTTATGCTCCTTTCATTTGTACCTGCTCGGCAGGTAAAGTTGCGTTTGTTCTTGGCAGGTGATTCCACCATGAGCATAAAAGCGCCAACAGCGTTTCCGGAAACTGGTTGGGGCATGCCATTCACCAGCTTTTGGAATGAGCATTTGCAGGTTGTGAACCTTGCTAAGAATGGCCGCAGCACCAAAACATTTCGGTCTGAAGGTCTGTGGCAATCCATTTTGTCTGCAATACAACCGGGGGACTATGTGTTCATCCAGTTTGGGCACAATGACGAAGTCAAAGAAAAAGTGGGGAGTTATACCACTCCTGAAGAATTCACATCCAATCTGAAACAGTATATTGCAGAAACACGACAGAAAAATGCAAAGCCTGTATTATTGACACCAGTAGCCAGAAGAAAGTTTGATACTGCCGGAAAGCCAGTTGAAACACACGAAGCCTATGCAGAACTGGTTCGGCAGGTGGCAGCAACAGAAAAGGTCACCTTGATTGACCACGACCGCTTATCAATGGCTGTTTATGGTAAAATGGGCGAGGAGACTTCCCGCTTACTTTTTCTGCAGCTAAAACCTGATGAACATCCTAATTACCCTGCCGGCAAAGAAGACAATACCCATTTCAATGAATTGGGGGCGAGGCTGATGGCGCAATTGGTTTTGCAGGAGATCAAATTGAAAATTCCCGAATTGATGCAGTATGTTGTCAGGAAAGAAAAATAACATGTAAAATAAACACGCACATGAAAAAAATTACAATTGGCGTCCTTTCCTCATTGTTTTTGACTGCTGCCGTTCAGGGTCAGCATAACCCCAAAACCCTTTCTGCCACTGTGTTTCGGAAGGATACAGTTTCCATTAGGGTGAATGGGGCAAAAGGTGATGGATTGTTTTCAAATACCCGTGCCATACAGCAGACAATCGACAAACTGGCATCAAAAGGTGGTGGTGTGGTGCTTGTACCGAGTGGTCAGTGGAAAACGGGCCCGATTGTGTTGAGAAGCAATATCAACCTTCATTTGTCCGAAGGTGCCCTAATGGTCTTTTCTGCGGATTTTAATGAATATCCACTGGTTGAAGGGAATTGGGAGGGACTTCCACAAATGCGCAATCAATCACCTATTTCCGCAATCAATCAAACCAATATTGCCATTACCGGTAAGGGCATTATTGACGGCAATGGTGAGGCTTGGAGGATGGTTAAAAAGGAAAAGACAACCGAAGGGCAATGGAAAAAATTACAGGCTGGTGGCGGTCACTTGTCGGCCGACAAGAAAACATGGTATCCGTCTGTGTCATCACTCAAAGGCAGCACGGAAAAGAATCCTGGTGTGATTGCTCCGGAAAAAACAGCCTCCTATTATGCATCGGTTAAGGACTTTCTTCGTCCCAATATGGTGGTCTTAACAGCCTGCAAGAATATTTTGTTGGAAGGGGTCACCTTCCAGAATTCCCCAGCCTGGTGTCTTCATCCGCTCATGTCTGAAAACATCATCATCCGCGGTATCACCGTGAAAAATCCGTGGTATGCCCAGAATGGTGATGGTATAGATTTGGAAAGTTGCTCTAATGTACTCATAGAAAAGTCAACACTCGATGTGGGTGATGATGCTTTGTGTATGAAAAGTGGTAGGGATGAGGCTGGTCGCAAAAGAGGCATGCCTACACAAAAGGTTACCATCCGCAATTGCACAGTGTATTCTGCGCACGGAGGTTTCGTTGTTGGCAGTGAAATGAGTGGTGGTGTCAGAAATATTAAGGTTGATAATTGTACGTTTATTGGAACCGATATCGGACTGCGTTTCAAAACAACCAGAGGTCGTGGTGGTGTGGTTGAAAATATTGACATATCTAACATCCGAATGAAAAATATTCCGGGTGAAGCCATCCTTTTCGACATGTACTACATGGCTAAAGATCCGGTGTTGCCATTTGGAGAGCAACATGAAATGCCGGTTATAGAGAAAAAACCCATGGACGAATCAACGCCTGTATTCAGAAATGTAACCATTCGCAATGTGTCGTGTGACGGGGCAGAAAAGGCAATCTTTATCAGGGGGTTACCTGAAATGCAAATCCACAACCTGGTATTTCAGGATATGTCATTTAAATCTACAAAAGGGATCGAGGTGCAGGAAGCCAATAATATCCGATTTAGTAATGTCAAACTGGATATCCTGGATCCTTCGAAGCCTTTTATCTCTCAGCAGGCAAATGCTATCACCCTTGACAAAGTCAGTTCTTATGCATTTTCTGCAAAGCCACTCAGTCAGCTGATGTCTGAAACAGCAATGCGGTTATGGCCTGATTCATTCCTTCTTGCAGGAGATCAACAAGCCAAATGGCGTTATGACCAGGGCGTAATCTTAAAAGGAATAGATGATGTGTGGAACCTGACTGGAGATCGTAAGTGGTTTTCCTACATCCAGCGTTCGATGGACCATTATGTAAGTGAAGATGGTTCAATTAAAGGGTATAAAAAGGATGAATACAACATCGACCATATTAATAATGGTAAAGTGTTGTTGATGTTGTATCAGGTAACTGGCAAGGAAAAGTACAAAAAAGCAATACAGTTGCTGCGCAATCAGCTGCTCACTCATCCCCGAACAAAAGAGGGTGGTTTCTGGCATAAGAATATTTATCCGCATCAGATGTGGTTGGATGGTTTGTACATGGCACAACCATTTATGGCTGAATATGCCAAAGTGTTTGGCGAGCATCAGCTTTATGATGACATCGTTTTACAGTTCCGGTTGATGGAGAAAAACGCCAGAGATCCCAAGACTGGCTTGCTTTATCATGGCTGGGATGAAAGCCGGGAGCAGTTGTGGGCAAATAAACAGACCGGCGTTTCACCACATTTTTGGGGAAGAAGCCTTGGTTGGTTTGGTATGGCTTTGGTAGACGTCCTTGAACATTTTCCATCAGCCCACCCTGGCAGAAAAGAATTGTTAGAAATCTTAAACAGATTTGCAAAAGCAGTTGTCGTTTTTCAGGATCCTTCAACGGGGGTATGGTATGATCTTGTAAACCTGAAAGAAAGAAAACCAAATTATCCGGAAGCCTCCGGAACAGCCATGCTTACCTATACACTTGCACGTGCAAGCAGACTGGGATATATACCATCACAGTATCATGGCGCAGCCGATAAGGCCTATGCTGGAATGAAGCAAGCATTTTTACTGGATTCTGCCGGATCGGTTCATTTAAAAGGGACAGTTTCGGTATCCGGATTAGGTGGGAAACCTTATCGGGATGGCAGTTTTGCTTATTACATGTCTGAACCTGTCATCAACAATGACCCCAAAGGCATGGGAGCATTTATTTTGTGTGCTGCTGAAATGGAGATGGGGGAAAAAAGGAAAACTGCTGAAGGTAAAAAAGTATACCTCGATAATTATTTCAATAACGAATGGCGTCTGGGTCCTTCAGGGAAACAGGAAAAATGGCATTACGTCTGGGATGAACGCGATAATGGCGGATATTCCATGCTGGGGAGAATCTTTCAGCAATATGGTGCGGAAACAATGCTTTCCTCTTCAAGGCCTACAGCCTCAGTGTTGAAGGATGCCAGCATTTATATCATGGTTGATCCTGATACCCACAAGGAAACTGCCTCTCCCAATTTTATGAATATAACAGATGCTTCAGCAATACGAGACTGGGTTGCAGCTGGCGGGGTACTTGTACTTTTGGGAAATGATTCCTCCAATAATGAGATCAGGCAATTCAATACGCTGTCTAAAATGTTTGGTATTGAATTCAATGAGGTTTTGTTCAATCCCGTTCTGAAAGACCAATTTGAGATGGGGTCTGTAATCACTCCAGATGGCTCATCCATTTTTGGCAGCAGTAAAAAGCTCTTTATCAAGGAACTCAGTACCTTGAAGCTGACTCCACCGGCCTTGGAAATCGCTTCTAAAGACGGTCAGTCAATCATGGCCGTCAGTACCTTGGGCAAAGGAAAAGTTTTCGCTTTGGGTGATCCTTGGATTTATAATGAATATTTGGATGGGAGAAGATTGCCCGGTGATTTTGAGAATTTTCCTGCGGCAGTCAAGTTGGTATCCTGGATATTGGAGCAGACCAGAAACAAATGATTTGCAATAAAGCTTTTTGAAAAGCAGAGATGATGAAAAATTTGAATAAGGATTTGATATCCACGATTGAAGCGAAAGAGAACCTGTTCTTGCCAGGAGCTGACCAGTTTTCCTTGCCTGAGAAAGTGCTGCAGTTCGGAACTGGTGTGCTTTTAAGAGGGCTCCCGGATCAATATATCCAGGATGCCAATAACAAGGGGTTGTTTAATGGACGGATTGTGGTGGTGAAATCAACGGCTAGTGCAGGAATGGATGAATTTAATGAGCAGGACTGCCTTTACACGGTTTGGTTTAGGGGTATTCGTGAAGGGCAACTCGTTGAAGAGTTCAGGATCAATAACAGCATAAGTAGGGTATTGTCGGCAGCAAGTGATTGGAGTCAGGTATTAAGCCTGTCTACTTCAGAAGATCTGGAGATTGTTACTTCAAATACAACTGAAGTAGGGATGATTTATCAGGAAGAACTGATTCTTGAAAATATCCCGCAGTCTTTCCCCGGACGATTATTGAAGATATTGTACACCAGATTTTTGCATTTTAATGGTGATAAATCAAAGGGCCTGGTCATCATTCCGGCTGAATTGATTGAGCACAATGCAGATGTATTGAAAGCGGTATTGCTGCGGCTGAGTAAATTCAATAATTTATCAGCTGAGTTTGAAGACTGGCTATTGCATGCAAATTTTTTCTGTAATACACTTGTAGATAGGATTGTTCCGGGAAAACTCAATGTCGCAGACCAACAAAAGGCCGAAGCCTTTTTAGGATACAGTGATAAGCTTATGATTATGGCAGAACCCTTTGGCCTTTGGGCTATCGAATCTGCCGAGCCGCGGGTAATGGATGTGCTTTCATTTTGTGATGATGCAGCAGGTTGCAAATTGGTTCCATCCATTGAAAAGTTCAAAGAACTGAAGCTGCGCTTGTTGAATGCAAGCCATACCTTTGCTTGTGGCGTTTCCATGCTTGCGGCACTTGATTATGTAAGGGATTCAATGCAGCATTCCCTTGTATCGGCATATATCAAAAGACTTGCTTTGGAAGAAATTGCTGCTTCCATTCAAGGCGAATCAATAACTCCGGAAGAGGCAAATTTGTTTGCGCGAAATGTGCTTGACCGTTTCAGTAATCCCTATCTTCAGCACCAGTGGAAAAGTATTTCAGCGCAGTTCGCATTAAAAATGAAAGTGAGGTGCATGCCCCTGATTAAACAGTATACAGACCGGTATAAAAAGTTGCCAGTTGGGATGTTAATCGGATTAGCAGCATTCATGGTTCATGAAGGAACTCCAATCAATAATATTGAAACAGTCATCACTGATGAAGCAAAGTGGGGTATGGATTTATCGCAAATTGATGGGTTGGTACAAGAGTTAACTAATTTGGTTTCGTCTTTATCAGAAAATAAAATATTTTCAATTTTAGAAAATTATACAGCAGGGATATGAAAAACTTTATGGACGGGGATTTCTTACTGAGTAATGAAGTGGCTAAGGTGTTGTACCAAACGTATGCGGCTCCCATGCCAATCATCGATTACCATTGTCACCTCAGTCCGAAAGATATTGCAGAAGACAGAAAGTACAACAACTTAAGTGAGGTATGGCTGCACGGAGATCATTACAAGTGGAGGGCCATGCGTACCAATGGCGTTGATGAAAGTTATTGCACAGGCTTGCGTACAGACTGGGAAAAATTTGAGAAGTGGGCTGAAACGGTTCCGTATACCATGAGAAATCCATTGTATCATTGGACGCACCTGGAGTTACAGCGGTACTTTGGTGTTACAGACCTATTGTCCGCTTCCAATGCCCGGGAGATTTATGAACATTGTAATGCCTTGTTGCATACAGCTGAATTTTCCACTGTGAATTTATTGAGGAAAATGAATGTACAATTGGTATGCACAACTGATGACCCACTGGATGATCTGGCATATCACAAATCGATGCGGTCTTCCGATACAGGAATCCAAATGTTACCTGCATTCAGGCCCGATAAGGCAATGGAAGTTAGTGATGGGGCTACTTTTTTAGCTTATATCAGAAAGCTGGAAATTGTAGCTGGCATTAAAATCAATGACTTTGAGTCATACCTCACAGCAATGATACAGCGCCATGATTTCTTTGCTGAAATGGGTTGCACTGTTTCTGACCACGGACTTGAAGAGATATATGCGGAAGATTATTCCCGGAATGATTTGAATAATATTTTCAGCAAATTAGTACAAGGACTCACATTGACTGGCTTCGAGATTCGTCAGTTTAAATCAGCGATGCTCATCCAATTTGCAGAGTGGGATCATGCCAAGGGGTGGGTACAACAGTTTCACCTTGGCGCATTGCGTAATAACAATACCAGGAAGATGAAAGAACTGGGTCCTGATACCGGCTGGGACTCTATTGGCGACTTCAATCAGGGTAAATCTTTGTCAAAGTTTTTGAATAAGCTTGATCAGGATGATAAACTTTCCAAAACAATTCTTTATAACCTCAATTCGGCAGATAATGAAGTCATGGCAACCATGATTGGGAATTTTAATGATGGCTCTTTCCCCGGGAAGTTGCAGTTTGGTGCCAGCTGGTGGTTTCATGATCAGAAAGATGGTATTATCAATCAGCTTAATATCTTGAGCAATATGGGGTTGTTAAGCCGGTTTGTAGGGATGCTTACTGATTCAAGAAGTTTTCTCTCTTTCC
Organism: Bacteroidota bacterium; assembly: GCA_039805045.1. Taxonomy (GTDB): domain Bacteria; phylum Bacteroidota; class Bacteroidia; order Chitinophagales; family Chitinophagaceae; genus Pollutibacter. The sequence continues at coordinate 6,866 of JBDLUZ010000073.1, forward strand.
CTAGACACGAGTATTTCAGGAGAATTTTGTGCAATTTATTGGGAGAGGAAGTCGTAAAAGGAGAACTGCCAAATGATGTTAAGTCCATCGGTAAAATGGTATCTGATATTTGTTACCACAACAACCGCAATTATTTCGGTTGGAAGTGAAACAATGATTTAAAATAGAGCATGCAGCATACCCTGATAAGGGTAATAGTTGATAATATTTCCGATATATATTGCATTTTGCAAATTTCTTTTGCTAATTGCACAATATTCTAATTGTGCGAGATTCACGTATTAAAAGTTTTGGAAAAGTTGATAATAAAAATGACAATCCCAAGACTTTTAAATATAAAGTCTATATATATTTGTATAGATTTATTCAATAGGAATTAGCCGATCCAATCTTCTTTTTAAAACCGCTCTGGTCCATTCCTGCGTAAAACCTCTTTCATTATCCTTTTTGGAATACCTACCTGGTCAATATATGTTGGCTATAGTTTCAAGTAATTGCCAAAACCACAACTGTCTATGAGGAGGTCTATTTTGAGTATCAATGGTAATAAACCATTCAATTATATATTGAAAACAGTGTTGTCTGATAAATACATTGTATTCCTGGCAGCTGATCCTGTTTCCGGGTTGAGGATGATTAGGGAACAACCATCTTTGAGTTTGATCCTCATTGACACGGATTTATTTGAACAGGATGCGATAGATTTTATATTACATGTTAAATCAAGTTTGATTCTTGATAAGCCAATTATCGTACTGACATCAGCTGATTTGAAGTTATTGTCATCCAAATTATCAAGAATTAAACTGGATGAAATTTTTCTTAAGCCATTCAATCCAGTGCTGCTATTGCAGTATATAGATAAATTGTTGATGCCGGTAAGTTTAGGTTTTCAATTAAGGCCATAATCATTTAATCCACCTTTCCATGAGTACTTCAAATCATAATATGTTTGCATTTTATAGGGATGAAATTGGTAATTCTGCTATGGCTGTTGATGAAAAAGTCAATGAGTTGAAGTTCATTCATATCAAGGAATCGATGCTTGCAAATGATTTTGGTGATTTGCAACTAGATCTTGATCTGCCGGTAAAGAGTTTTGATCAAGCTTTGAGAATTGTGAATTTATCCTTATCCGGATTACTTCCATTACCTGATGCTGTATTAATTGATGTTCCCTTTCACAGGGCAGAATTTGTCTCTTTCATAGTCTCATTAAAAGCTATGAAAAGGTGTGCTGCAATTCCGGTAATATACAATGCCAAGCATTTATCTATTGAATTGGCTCAATCTCTTTCCCAAAAGGAAATGATTGATGATGTCATGGAGATGGATGAAAATTATGAATTGATCGCAAGTAAAGTTTCATTTTTAAAAAAGGTAAAGAATCACCCACCAATACCACATCTGGATAAGGAGCAAGTTGTAAAGGAAGATTTCAGGCAAATGTATCAGTCTGAATATTTTAAAAGAGCCCTCGATATTTTGATTTCATCATTGCTTATTGCTGTTTCTTTTCCAATTCTA
>JBDLUZ010000074.1:0-8383 GCA_039805045.1 Bacteroidota bacterium
GTGTATGATCGATACAAATTGACTATCCAGCTTTTGTTGCAAATCCATGATGGCTTCCGCTTCCAATTGAAGTGTTTGCCTGGCTATATCCAATATATTGTTATCTTTCTCCATTTGCGTTGCAAAAGTACCTTGATTTGGTAAATTTGTTTTATCTTATGTCAGTTTTGACGCTAGTAAACAACAATATTGTTTAATTTTTGGCAACACAAGATAAACAAAAACAGAAAAAACACTATTTAATATCAAATGCCCCCTTCAAAAAGTAAAGTAGCTCCCATAAAAGAAACAGTTTCAGCAGATCTTCAAGCTCCCCTGCGTCAGTATTTTGGATTTGACGCTTTCAGAGGTAACCAGGAAGCCATCATTCATAATGTACTTAATGGTTATGACACCTTCGTAATCAAGCCTACCGGTGGGGGTAAAAGTCTGTGTTATCAATTGCCGGCAATGATCAGTGAGGGATGCACGATAGTTGTTTCGCCGCTTATTGCACTCATGAAAAACCAGGTAGACCTTGTTAGGGGTTACAGCAGCAAAGACAACGTTGCCCATTTTCTAAATTCTACCCTGAGTAAAAAGGAGATTCGTGAGGTTCACGATGACCTGCAGTCTGGCAAAACCAAGATGCTGTATGTGGCACCTGAAACACTAACCAGACAGGAAAATCTTGATTTCTTCAGCGACCTTAAGATTTCATTTTTTGCTGTGGATGAGGCGCACTGTATCTCGGAATGGGGACATGATTTTCGTCCGGAATACAGACGTTTAAGGGACATGATGGACCAGATTGATGAAAAAGTACCTGTAATTGCCCTTACTGCCACTGCCACGCCAAAGGTGCAGGAGGATATTGTGCATAACCTTGGATTGAGAAAACCGACTATCTATATATCCTCTTTCAATAGACCCAATCTTGATTATGAGGTCAGGCCCAAAATCAAGAAAGAGCTGACCATAAAAAGTATTGTCAAGTTCATACATGAAAACAAGGGTAAGAGTGGTATAATTTATACACTCAACAGAAAAACTACAGAAGAACTTTCCGAAATATTAAAAGTAAATGGCATAAAGGCAGGAGCATACCATGCAGGTTTGGATAGTAAGCTGAGAGCAGAAAGACAGGATCAGTTTCTTAACGAAGACATGCAGGTTATTGTGGCCACCATAGCCTTCGGCATGGGTATCGATAAACCCGATATCCGTTTTGTCATTCATTACAATATCCCCAAGAGCCTTGAAAACTACTACCAGGAAACGGGTAGGGCTGGCAGAGATGGCATGGAAGGCAAGTGTGTTTTGTATTATTCTCACAAGGATGTCAACAAACTGGAACATTTTTTGCGCGATAAGCAGTTGAGTGAAAGGGAGGTTGGTATGCAGCTCATAGATGAGATGGTTGCTTTTGCTGAAAGCGGACAGTGCCGCAGAAAAGTGCTCATGAGTTATTTTGGCGAAAGGTATATGGAGGAGAACTGCGGAAAATGTGATAACTGCCTTTACCCGAAAGAAAAAATCGAGTCCAAACAAAATGCAGTCAAGCTACTGAAAACTGTCAAAGCACTTGATGAAAGATTCGCTGCTGATTATGTGGTAAACATCATCATTGGCCGACTGATTCCGCAGATCAAAATGTACAGACATGATGAGTTGTCTGTTTTTGCAATAGGCAATGATGAGCAGGATTATTACTGGACCTCACTCATCAGGCAGATGCTACTTGAAGGATTGCTTGAAAAAAACATAACAGAACACGGCATACTTAAAATCAGCAAGGCCGGATCGGCATTTTTGAAAAAACCGGTTTCCTTTAGTATGGTCATGGGTAATTTCTATGAGGATGCACATGAAGATGATGAAGACGCTGCTGTAGACGGAGGGGGAACTGCTGCAACCGATACCCGTTTGTTTGAGATGCTCAAAGATTTGAGGAAACAGTTTGCAAAAGAAAAGAAACTGCCGCCCTTTGTAATTTTTCTCGAATCCTCTTTGGAAGATATGGCTACTCAATATCCCACCACGCTGGAGGAACTAGAGAAGATAAGTGGTGTAAGTAAGGGTAAGGCGCAGCGATACGGACAACAGTTTGTAGACCTTATTGCAGGATATGTTGCGGAAAATGACATAGTCAAGCCAGATGATTTTGTCATGAAAAGTGTGGTAAACAAAAGTGGTAACAAGGTTTTCATCATACAGCAGGTTGATAAAAAAGTATCATTGGATACAATTGCGAAAAGCCGTGACATGAAAATGGAACAGTTGCTTGAAGTAATGGAAACCATTGTTGCCAGTGGAACCAAATTAAACCTCCGCTATGCCATAGACCAGATGGTAGATGAAGATGATCAGGAAGAAATCATGGATTATTTCAAGAGTTGCGAAACAAGCAGTCTGGATGTGGCCCGTGAAGAATTATCAGACCTTGATCTGGAATGGGAGCAACTTAAAATCATGCGCATCAGGTTTTTGAGTGAGTTTGGAATGTAGGTTTGTTATTTTCTATCTCCAGTTCCTTCAGGTAGTTCATGATATCAATGGCGTTTTTCGCATTTATTTTTTTCAGGATATTTTTTCTGTGAGTGTTCACCGTATGCAGACTGAGAAAGAGTTTGTCGGCAATCTGTTCACTGGATAATTCCTGGCAAACGAGTTTTGCTATTTCAAGTTCACGGTTGGTAAGTTGATTGATTTGTTCAGGTAATTCCTTTGCATTATTTTCTGAAAGGGAATCAAAAAAGAAGTTATCATCCAACAGACATTGCTCGAAAGCATTCAACATTTTTTCTCCACCAATGGTTTTGAGGATGTATCCATTTGCGCCTAATTCTCTGGCTTTGTTTCTGATTAGCGCATCTCTTCTCATCGTGAGCATGAAACAATGACTTTTGATGCCCAGCGATTTTATTTTTTGAAGCAAATCCAGTCCATTTTCGTTTTTGAGGTGATAGTCAATCAGGATGATATCAGGCTTTTTAAGCAATATGTCTGCAATGGCTTTCTTGCTGTCTTCTGCATGACCGATGCAATGAAAACCATCTTTTAATCCAAAATAGATTTCAATGCTTTCCAGAAACAGCCGGTGATCATCACAAATATAAATCGATCGGTCTTTTATCATTTTCGTTTGTTGGAATGGTTATCGTGTAACGTGTTTCTCCTTTTTGGCTTTTTAAATTTAAGTTACCTTGAAGGAATTCAATGCGACTTTTTATATTCTCAAGGCCCCTGCCTTTTCCATTTGGGTTTTCTACCAATCCCATTCCGTTATCTGCATAATTAACAAAAAGTAATCGCTCATTTGTTGAGATACTGAGTTCAATATCAGTACATCCTGAATGTTTAATGGAATTGGTTAGCAACTCACAGATTACCCTGTAAACCTTAATGGCTCTGGTGTTTTCAATACCCAATGGTACTGGATCATAGGCAATACGAATATCCGTAGCCAAAGAAATCAGTTTTATCCGATTCAGAATAATTTCTGAAAGATCAAGTTGGCCGAATTCAGGTGTTGTAAGGTCATCAACTATTTTATAAAGCTCATCATTGCAATTATCTAACAAAGATATCAATTCATCTTCATCCCTGCCTGCTTGATACCTGATCTTCATTGTTTGCAGCTTTATTTTCATGGCTGCCAGCATTCCTCCTACCTGATCATGAATATTTTTGGCAATTGTATTTCTTTCGTTTTCCTGAGCTTCAACAATTCTTTCACTCATTATTTTTTTTCTCAAATCCGCTTCTGCTATTCTCTTGTAAATCTTTTTCTTTTTATTTAACCGGTATTCCTGAATATTGGCGATGGAAAAAAGTGTGATGATAATAAAATGAACAATAGAAGCCAGGTAATCATCATGCGGTGCAAATGGTGAAATATCAATACCTGTAATTTTAAGTACAACCTTGATGATGAATAAGAAATATATAATAATACACAGCGTGTGAAGGCGTAGTTCCTTTATTTTTAAGAGCCAGCTAACATAAAATGTAATGCAAAATGAACCAGCGAGCAGTATGAAAGTGCTCATGAAATATGAACCTGATTTGAAAAACTGATTATCTAAATAACCAGGTTCTGCGATTATAAAAAAACTACGCAGACAAATAAAACAGATAAATGCAACAAAAATAAATTTGGTGTACCTATCAATGTATTTTTGATAAAACTCCCCAAAATACCACATCAATGATACTATGGTTAGGGATGAAAAAATGACCCTGGAGCCATGCTGAAGAAAAATATTGTTGGGCCAGATCATCTGAAACAACACGCCATTCATATTGAATAACCAAAGGGTTGATGAAAGAATAAAGAAGGCGAAGATGAATCTCGTCTTGTCTTTGTTGAACAACCCGAGCAATACAAAAATGATGATGAAAACCACCGAGAATGATAAAACAGCTCCAAATACAAAATTCTCATTGGAGCGGATTCTTTGGAATTCAGTCTTCGAAAACAATTCAAGGTTGTAAAAAAGAGGTTCACCGGAATTATCAAGTACCAGTTTAAAACTGTCAACGCTTTTTCCAAGGCTTTGTACAGGTAATACAAAATCCCAAAAATATTCGGGTCTTGAGTTGAAAGTGAGGTGATCCCCTGTATTATATATTGTGTCGTTCTTGGAACTTATCAGGTAAATATTATTGATGTGTGGATTGTGTATTTTTAAAATCCTTTCCTGAAAAACGCTGTCCTCGTTTTCAAGAGACAATCCGATAACAACCCTCGTTTTGCTGAATCCATGGTTTTGATAATATCCTTTTGTTTCCAGTTCGTCTGCACTCAGCCATACAGATGCATCCTGTCCTTTTGCGAAAAAGCACAAAATTAACATGAAAAGAACAAGGGAGTGATGACGCATATTCAAATATAGCAATAACTTGCACGCATGGTCAGCGTCAGATACTTTTCACCTTCACCCGTTCACCTGGCAATTATGTATGCAGGACTGAACCCGATGCCTGACCATTAGCTTTTCCGTAAGCAATTTTAGTATCAATTTCTACTTTTCCTGATCCGTTTAGAACCTTGGTTGTTCTTTCGATTTATTTGTTTAAGTCATTAAAAATCATTATATTATGTCTACTTTTTTTCATATTGATTCCGAGGTTGGAAGCCTTAAAAAAATACTCATACATAGTCCTGACAACGGCCTTGGAAAGGTCATTCCGTCTAGGGCACAGGACTGGCTTTTTGAAGACATTGTACACCTCGATACAATCAGGCGCGGGGAGTATGACTACTATGTTAAGTTGTTGCTTTACTTTCTGGATCCGGAAAAAGTCAGCGGACGGCTGAAGGACATCGATGATCCGCAACATAACAGGGAATTTTATCAACCAGGTCATCACCATTTTCACCGCTCAGAACAGGTTATTGAATTACAATGGCTGTTAGCTGAAGTGCTGGTGGATGATGGTTTGCGTGCTCAGATGATTGCAGCAGTCTGCGCACTCGAAGGCTGCACCCAGTTTACACAAGAGCTATTATCTGGGTATAGTGCCACCGAACTGGCTAATACCTTCATATCTGGTATGGGTTCAGATAAATCATTGCTTTTTGCACCTATTCCCAATTTCATTTTCACCCGTGATATCGGCATTGTTATCAAGGATCACCTGATTCTCAATAAACCGGCCAAGCCGGCACGTTTGCGGGAGGCCTTGTTGGCCCGATATATATTTTTTCATCATCCCCTTTTCAGTCCATTTCGCCGCAACATCATTGAGTTGCATCAAAACCGACCTGCCTTTCTCATGCCGGAAAACGACAGAGAAGAATTGATTACCCTCGAAGGAGGGGATGTGATGATGGTGTCTCCTGATCATTTGCTGATTGGAATCAGTGAGCGCACTACCGCTTCGGCTGCTGTACAGCTTTCTGAAGCTGTTTTTGAAAAGGGATTAGTGAACAAAGTGACTTTGATAACCATTCCCGCACGCAGGGATTTTATGCATATCGACACAATTTTTACAGCAGTAAGAAGGGATGTTTGGGTGCTCATGGGAATTTTTTCTGATAAAGCGCTGGATTATGCCCGACAAAATGCCATGGCCAACCGTGTAAATGGAAAAACCAACCATGAGGCCGTTACCATCATGCAGTTTTCCAAATCAGATAAAGACAATCCACGGATGTTCAGCAGCCTCGAGGCCTTGCTCCGGGATATCAGTAAAACAGACTATGGTTGTGATGCTGTTCAAATCATTTTTTCCGGTAACAATGAATACCCTTATGCGGCCAGGGAGCAATGGACTGACTCCTGCAACTTGTTGGCGCTTCGGGAAGGAGTGGTACTTGCGTACGACAGGAATGAAAAAACCAATGAGGCGTTCCGGGCTGCTGGTTTCAGGTTGATCAAAGTTTCAGATTTGCTTGCTGAACTTGAGAGCGGCAAGGTTAAAACTGAAGAAATCAGGAATACGGTTATCCTCATGCCCTCAGCGGAACTTTCACGGGCTCGCGGTGGGTTTCATTGCATGAGCATGCCGCTATACCGGCACAGCGTAATGTCTTCCTGTAGGTCTTCCGTGCTTATGATACAACCCTGCTCCTTTGGTTTCAATGAAGAGACAGCCAAAGACAATTATTTTCAGCAAAAAACTGACGTAGCATCACCACAGGAGAAAGCGCTTGAAGAGTTTAACGGCTTCGTCTGCATGCTGAGAGACAATGGCATTCATGTTCAGGTTGTACAGGATACACCCAAACCCCGCACGCCGGATTCCATTTTTCCCAACAATTGGATTTCTTTTCATGAGCAGGGCAAAGTGGTGCTTTACCCCATGCTTGCTCCCAACAGAAGGGCAGAAAGGAAAAAAACAGTCATTGATGCTGTTAAGAAATTCAGGGAGGTGGGGGAGTGGATTGATTTTACACATTTTGAGCAGGGCAAACAGTTTCTCGAAGGAACAGGAAGTTTGGTGCTGGACCGCACAAACAAGATTGCTTATGCAGCTTTGTCGCAGCGCACCCATCCCAACCTTGTAAATCTTTTCTGCGAACGCCTCGGTTACCGGTCGGTAATGTTTGAAGCAGCAGACGCAGAAGGGAGGGAGATTTACCACACCAATGTGCTGATGTGTGTGGCAGCTGAATATGTCGTTTTATGTACGGAGGCGATCAAAAATACAGATGCCCTTTTCGAAAGTATCCGGTTAACAGGAAAAACAATCATTCCCATTACTTTCGATCAGATGAATCATTTCTGTGGCAACCTCCTGCAATTGGAAACGGATAAAGGTGAAAAAGTATTGGTGATGTCATCTCAGGCTTTTGAACACTTCACAGCAGAACAAAAGGAACAGTTTGCACTTTATAACAGGATTATACACAGTCCATTGACTACCATCGAAACCCTGGGTGGTGGCAGCGCCAGGTGTATGCTGTGTGAAGTCTACTGATTTTGTATAGTATAGATAATTATGCCTAATTTTGCCATTCCAAAATTATTCTTATGCAATCAAAGGCTTTGTTGAAGGTTATCCTTTTTGTTTTTATCGCCAATTTTCTGCAGGCGCAATCCAATACAAAAGGGATTGAATATAAATCAGAAATCAAAGCTTGGGATGCCTCCCGAATCAGCACACTCAAGTCTGCCAATGGCTGGGTAAACCTGGCAGGATTGTTCTGGCTTAAGCCAGGGGAAAATAAATTTGGCAGTGCATCCGGTAATGAGGTGGAATTTAAACATGCACAATTTCCGGCAGTACTTGGTCGCTTCATTGTTGGAGAGCAGGAAGTAATCTGGGAAACAGCTGGTGACCAGGAGGTATTTGACAAGGGCAATAAGGTGAGCAGGTTGGTACAGTTTAACCTGGATTCCATGCAGGGAATTTCTCTTGCTTACAAAACATTTCGGTGGACCATCATCAAAAGAGATAACCTGATAGGTGTTCGCTTCCGCGACCTCGCCCATCCTCATCTCAATACGTTCAATCACATCAACCGTTACCGCGTTGATCCGGATTGGCGTGTGGACGCTCGGTTGGAAGCTTCTATGATTCCGTCAGTAGCTATTACAAACGTACTCGGACAAACCTCCATGCAACTTTCCCCTGGAAAAGTAGTGTTTGAACTACAGGGAAAGACCTATAAACTGGATGCTGTGGATGAGGGAGATGATAACCTCTTTATCCTTTTTGGAGATGACACCAATGATGTGGAAACCTATCCTACCGGCAGGTTCATGTACATTCCCAAACCGGATGCCCAGGGCAAAACGGTGATTGACTTCAATAAGGCATTCAATCCGCCCTGCGCTTTTTCAGCCTTTGCCACCTGCCCGATTCCACCCAAACAGAACATACTTCCGCTTAAGGTTACTGCCGGGGAAAAGAAAGTGCATCTCGACTAATTGCCGGGTGCATAGGGGAAGCG
>JBDLUZ010000075.1:0-8344 GCA_039805045.1 Bacteroidota bacterium
GCTTTCCCCTGCTCATCCATTACCTGAGATTTACGGATGACGGAAACCACAGTGTCAACAGGTGCTTTGGAAACATAGCTGCGAATAGCACGCTCCAGGGCGAAAGTATTCATATCTGCAGGTCTGCTGAATGTCACTTTCTTGCTGAAGCTATTGTTGTTTTTATTCGACTCGGTAATCTCATTGGCACGGTCTATTGAAGCACTTAGGTTATAATCACCAACCACATCTGTTGAAAAACTGATATCCCCCACCCAGGGACCATTCAGGTTCCTGGTGATGCCAACTGTTTCTCCTGCTTTGATGCCATCCTTAAAATTACGGCTCACTTGATCCACTTTCATACCCATCCCTTCAAAACGAATATCCAGTGGCACAAATTTATCTTTTTCAAGGTCCACACTTCCCTTGTTCATAACCTCTATGGTTACGCGGATGCGTTCCCTCACTGCTGGTGAAGCTGGTTCAACCTTTATTCCGGTAATGACCAGATCAACACCTTGTGATGGACCAACCTGTGGTTTTGCTGCCGCAGCCTGCTGATGCATGCTGTGGTCCATGGCAACGGGTTTTGATGCACTAGCAGCCTTTTTGAGCTGATTGGCAAAGTGCTTTTTCATGAGTTTACCGTCATTGGCAGTAAGTACTGTAGCAAAGGCATCTGGCATCCAGCGGTCTTCCACCTCGTTGGATTTACCCATCCTTTCGAAGAAAGCTTTTTCTGCAGCAGCATCCAGCGGTGATTTTGAAAACAACAACAAGGAATTCATCACCACAAGCAGGTCACTGTCATTCAACAAATTAGCCTTTAAAATGGCAGCAACTGATTTCGCAGTGAAATCCATCACCTTGATGGCATTTTTACGCACATCTGCAGAAGGATGTGAAAGTCCGGCCTGCAGCGTGGCGTCATCCAAAGCATTCAATCCTTTCAATACCCACAAGGCATGTATAGCGGATGTATTGATGCCAATTTCATCAACGCTGCGGTCTTTTACCATGGCGATTAACTGTGGAACAACATCCTTATTGCCCCTTTCCACCAGCATGCGGTGTGCATGCATGCGCCAGAACATGTTATCGTTTTTCAATGCTGCAAGCAGTCCACTTGCATCATTCATGCTCAGGCTAACAGGCGTATAAGGCGCTGCATTTTTATAAGAAACACGGTAAATACGGCCATGTGTGAAATCTCGGAGGTCTGTTTCGTAAGCGTTACCCGGACCATTCCCAAAGCCCTGTGGGGTTGGGTTATGCTGGATGATATAGCTGTACCAGTCGGCCACCCATACGGCTCCATCCGGACCAACTTCTGCAAAAACAGGTGAAAACCATTCATCAGCACCAGCCATCAGGTTGAATGCTTCCTTGTCACTGAAGTCCGTCCCTTTTTTTACCAGGTTATTCTGGTGCAAAACATGTCCGGTTGGTTCTGCCACAAAAGCCACCTTATTCCAGTATTGCTTCGGAAATGCCCTTGCGGTATAGAAATTATGTCCGGCTGCTGCAGTAAATCCGCCAAAAGCATCCACCTGTCTCACTTTCTCTGTGATAGGCTTCATGTCTCGGTGGGTATCAGTGCTGCGGCTTCCGTTATCGATATTATTAGCAGAATTGAAATAACTATGCGGGATAGCCATGTACCAGCCATGTGAGTTATTAGCGGTAGAACCGAAGACATCATTTGTTTCGTTGAAGGCAAAACCCCAGGTATTGTTGGAGGTGCTGGTCATCCATTCCAGCTTGCTGCCATCTGCCTTAAACCTGAAAAATGCCTGTCCGAACTGAATAGTATCCTTGCTTGCCCCTACTACCCCTTTGAAGCCGGAGTAACCCACAGATCCCCAAACCCAGTTATCAAACCCGTAATGCAGGTTAGATGGGCCGGCATGGGTATCATATGTACCGAAACCCGTAAAGAGTACTTTTTTAATATCGGCTTTGTTATCTCCATCCGAGTCTTTCAGGAAAAGCATGTGCGGCGCCTGAGAAACGATAAGTCCGCCATTGGCAAAAGTCATACCCGTTGGAATGCTGAGTCCTTCTGCAAACCGGGTAAACTTATCTGCCTTGCCATCTTTATTGGTGTCCTCACAGATCAGGATATAATCGCTGCCACCTTCTGGCTTGCGTTCATTGGGATAATCTTTTGTGATCAGCACATACATCCTTCCTTTTTCATCCCAGCTGATGGCGATGGGGTGCATCACGTTGGGCTCTGCAGCGAAAAGCTCCAGGTTGAAATCTACCGGCACTTGGATGTGTTTCATGGACTCTTCAGGAGACAGTGGCATTTGCTGTAGCTGTTCACCCGGACGCTTTTCATAGTTTGGCAGTCTTGCAGGCTTATAGGTCAGCGTTTGGGGATTACGGAGTTTAAAAGCAGCAAGTGCTTCATCATTGATACTCCACAGAATACCATTGTAAATAAGTTCCTGGAAACCAGCCTGACCCCAGGTTCTGTCGTCATGACCATATGCTGTATAGAAAACCTTCCCTTTCCCATGTGTCCGGGTCCAGGTATAAGGCTCTGTTTCAACACCCGGCTTATCCTTATGTTGATCAGACTTGATGGTGCGCACTGCCAGCACATTGTTATCAGCCTGAAGCTGACTGTGGAGGTAGGTTTCATCGTATGCAGTAAACGGTTTCAGTCCCTGCATAACCGGATGTCCGGGCTGTATGGACTGTGTTGTAATGGAATCAAATGTATGCCGCCAGAATTGTCCGCCTACCAGTTTTACATATTCACTGGAATTGCGGAAGCAGTAGGAAGCACAGTGCAGTGGCAAAAATCCCTTTCCTGATGCCACAAAGTCCAGCAGTGCTTTTTCAGCATCCGCCGGCAATACATCCCAGTTGGCATAAACCATCAGGGCATCGTATTTCGAGAGTGTTGCGGGATTGAGATCAGCAAGCTGATCGGTATAGGTGAAATTGATGCCTTTCGGACCGAGAGCAGCCATTAGGGCAGGTAGGCGGTCCATCGGACGGTGGTGGCCATTGTCGCCAAGAAAAAGAACCTCTATGCGCCTGCCCTGCTGGGCGAAAGCTGTTGAGAGGAGGAGGGACAGCGTGAGGAGGAATTTCATGTTATGTGGTTGAGGGGGTTTTGGGTTGTGCGTTGTGGGTTTTGGGTTGTGCGTTGTGGGTTATGGGTTGTGGGTTCTGGATTATGGGTTGTCAGTTGTGGGTTGTTTTTAACAGACAACCGATAACTGACAACAGACAACTCACATCAGACAACTCACAACCGACAACTTTATATCAAATCTCAAAAAAATCCGGAAGCCTTTTGATGGCACCTCCTTCCATGGCTGATTCATGTGCCAAGATACCAACGGATGTCCAGTTGGCCGATTGCGCTGCATTCGGGAACGGATCACGGTTTTCCACCAGTGCCATCAAAAACTCATGAGCCAGATGGGGATGAGACCCGCCATGTCCTGCACCCTGTGTGAAGCTCAGGTGTGTGTGCTCGGCAATATCATAAACACCTTTGGTGGTGAAATCACGGATACCCTCTGGGAGGAGATGTGCGTAATCAGGAACCCTCACTTTGGATGGAATTTCATGTTCCGGCAACTTGGCAGTATGCAGTACATGTTCCTCTTCCTCTATTAGCGCCCATTCAAATGATTTTTTTGACCCATAAACCTCAAAGCTCTCCCTGTATTGACGGGCTACATCAAACAATGATCTATATACGTAGGCACTCAGATCTGAGTTTTTGAATTTAATATGGGCTGACTCTACGGCAAATGGTGAATTGTGAATCTGTGCCAATTCTTCACGAATGGTACCGGATCCAAAACAAGAAACATATTCTGCTTCAAGTTTAAGCAAACCGGCAACCGGCCCCACGCAATGTGTGGCATAATGCATCGGTGGCAATCCGGGCCAGTAATCAGGCCAGCCATCCATATCCTGCTGGTGTGAAGCTTTCAGGAACTGCACTTTACCCAGCTCACCTTTTTCATACAACTCTTTCACATACAAGAACTCCCGGGCATAGACCACCGTTTCCATCATCATGTATTTCTTTCCAGTCTCTTTGCAGGCCTGCACAATTTTCATGCAGTCTTCCACGCTGGTAGCCATTGGTACAGTACAAGCAACATGCTTGCCTGCATATAGGGCTTTAAGCGACTGCTCAGCATGGTTGGGTATGGGAGAGTTGATATGCACTGCATCAATGGCAGGGTCTTTCAGCAACTCATCATAATCAGAATAACGTTTTTCGATACCGAAGGCATCACCGATAGCATTGAGTTTTTCTGTATTACGCTGACAGATAGCATACATATTGGCATGCGGATGCCTTTGGTAAATGGGAATAAACTCAGCCCCGAAACCGAGCCCCACAATGGCAATGTTGATCTTCATGATTGGGTTATATTTTTTAAATAATGAATGCTGTCTTTTACGAGCTGTTCTTCAGATTCAAAGAGTGGCCGCCAGATATTGGCAGCAGTAAGCTTACTGCTGAAAGCTTCTACACTGATCATTCCGGCATATCCAATAGATGCCAAAGCAGCCAGTATACTTTCGAAATCAACATGTCCTGCGCCTAATGTGCCACGGTCATTTTCGGAAAGCTGCACATGCACCAACCTGCTGCCCATCCTGTGAATGGCTTCAGCCATGTCTTTTTCCTCAATATTGGCATGAAAACTATCGAACATGAGTTTACAATGTGGGTGATTGACCTTGTCGGCCAGCGCAATCAATTCATCCGTACAAGAAACCAGGTAACTCTCAAAACGATTCAGGAATTCCAAACCCAGTGTAATACCCAGTGATTGGGCATATTCAGCCAGCTGATGCAGGTTTTCTGCAGCCCAATTTATTTCATCAGGCGTCGCTGTTCTTCCGGCAAACACACCGAGGGCCGAATGGTAAGGCCCTGTCAGTAATGTTGAACCCAACACTGCAGCACAATCCAATGCCCGCTTGTTACGTTCCAGGGTCTTTTTGCGCATAGCAGGATCTGCAGCAATCTGGTGGTGATCTGGACCATTAATGGTAACGGCAACCCGATCCAAACCGAGCGTGTCAAGTTTGTTCCGCCAAGACTTCCAAACAGCAGGATCCGTATTAAAAATGGGTACCTCCACCCCATCATAACCTGCTTCCCTAATCTGTTCCAAAACAGGAAACATATCCTCATTCATCTCTGTACCCCACAACAGCAGGTTCATGCCAAACTTATTCATAATAATTTTTTCATGCATGAATATAGGAAATGATGGAGAGACGGGAAAATATTGATGCATTGAAATTCAGGTGAATTCTTTAACTTAATACCACCAAAACAACCGCATTATGTCTGCACAACGCTTTACAGCCCTCGATGTATTCAGGGGGATGACCGTATTTTTCATGATCATTGTCAACAACCAGGCCGGACCGGCATTTGCGCCGCTGCGGCATGCTGCCTGGGATGGATTCACACCCACAGACCTGGTTTTTCCTTCTTTCCTTTTTGCAGTAGGTAACGCTATGGCCTTTACCATACCAAAATGGGCAGGACTTGGTCATTCATCCGTACTGATAAAAATCCTTAAACGGACTTTCCTCATTTTCCTTATTGGTTACCTATTGAGTTGGTTTCCATTTTTCGCCCAGGATGCTTCCGGCGCATGGGCACTAAAACCCATAGAAAATACCAGGATCTTCGGCGTTCTCCAGCGCATAGCGCTTTGCTATGGCATTGCAGCCGTGCTGATCCATTTCCTGTCTGCCCGAAAAGTAGTCATTGCCTCTCTGATCTTACTGTTTGGGTATTGGGCTGTTTTGCTTTTGAACGGAGACCTGACCATGCTGGGAAATGCCGGCATTGCAGTAGACAAATGGCTGATTGGAGAAAATCACATGTATAAAGGGGAAGGTGTGCCTTTTGACCCGGAAGGATTTCTCAGCACTTTTCCGGCAGTAGTGAATGTGATCATCGGTTATTTTGCAGGAGTTTTACTGCGCGATAAAGGAAAAGATTATGAAAGCATTGCCAAAGTGCTCCTGGCCGGTGTAATACTCTTAGCCATAGCCTACAGCTGGAATTACTGCTTCCCGGTCAACAAGAAATTGTGGACCAGCTCCTATGTGCTTTACACCTGTGGTATTTCCCTGATGATGATTGGATTATTGGTTTATGTGATCGATAAGTCTGGCATGAGCAACCGGTGGAATCACTTCTTTGAAGTGTTTGGCAAGAACCCATTGTTCATTTATGTGCTTTCCGGCATCATTCCCCGACTCCTTTCCATGATTAGTGTGGGTGAAGATAAAACACTGGGAGAGTTCATCACACAGGATATATTCCAACAAAATATTCCGGGTGAATTCGGAACCCTGCTCTATGCACTAAGCCTGACCATGGTTTGCTGGCTTGTGGGCTATATGATGGACAAGAAAAAAATATACGTCAGGGTATAAGGGGTAATTCAGGATACTGGAACGGCTCACGAGGCTCTTCCAGTATCCTGAAATCCTTTCTGATGGTATGTGCTTCAAGCTGGTCATCGCTGATAACATAACGGGCAAGTGCCCCAATTTGGTCTTTGGAGAGTCCGCTCCTGATCCATTCTACTGCCTCCTGCTCGGGGAGGATTACCGGCATGCGTTTCTTTTTGTTGTGGATGGCAGACATCATGGAACTAGCCGCAGTGGTCAGGATGGCGAAACTGTCTACCACCTCACCAGTTTCTTGGTCAACCCAGGGATTCCAGATGCCGGCCATGAAGAAATATTCACTGTCCTTGCATGTTATATAATATGGATATGCTGTATCCTTTCCACCCGGAGGAGTATAGTGTCGCCATTCGTAAAATCCAGATGACAACACCAAACAACGACGCTGCAGGGCAGCCTGCTGATAGGTAGGCTTATTCAATACCTCCTCACCAATGGCATTGAGGGTATTGTGCGGAATATCTTTTTTACCTGTTTTCGTGTTAAGTCCGCCTTTCCTGAAATGCAGCAGGGCATCCATTCCTCTGATATATGAAGGAATAAATTCCCAATGCATCATACAGGGAATGAAATCAAGTCCAGCATCAACAGGCTTGAGCACCGGCCAAAGTGGATAATCAAACCCACTGGCATAAGGCATTTGCAGATTCAGGTTGAAATCTGCAACCTGCTTTTCATGCTTCCCAAGCTTGATATGGGTTGCCCTATTTATATCAATTCCATTGTGAAAACACATGCATGCAATTTACCAAAAGGCAATAGCAGGGCAAAATATGTATTAAATCATGTCATAATCCGTATTTTTGTTTTTCTCAAAGCTATATAATGGATTACAATACAACCAGAACCCATCTGGAAATGAGGGAATATGGACGGCATGTTCAACAAATGGTTGATCACCTGCTAACCATTGAAGACAAGGAAAGGAGACAGCGCAATGCACAAGCTATCATTGAACTGATGGGATTCCTCAACCCGCAGTTGAAAAACATTGAAGACTACAGGCAAAAATTATGGGATCATCTTTTTCTTATCTCTGATTTCAAGCTTGAATTAGAAAGTCCATATCCCATTCCTACACGTGAGTCTTTGCAAGCCAAACCTGCGCCATTGCCATATCCCAAGAGACACCCTAAGTATTTCCACTTGGGCAAACACT
This sequence comes from Bacteroidota bacterium, assembly GCA_039805045.1. Classification (GTDB taxonomy): domain Bacteria; phylum Bacteroidota; class Bacteroidia; order Chitinophagales; family Chitinophagaceae; genus Pollutibacter. The sequence continues at coordinate 7,631 of JBDLUZ010000075.1, forward strand.
TGGAACTCGTTATTCAAAAAGCGCTTGCAGAAGAAAACCCGGAGAAGAAATCGGGCTTCTCGCACATCATCGCCTATTACATGAAGCTGGCCTATAATACATGGCACAAAGAGTTGATCCCAGATGAGAGTATCCGCAGCGAGTTAAATGCCATCACACAAGGACAACTTGAATTTACCAGCACACCTTTCGTAAGGGCATACCGGGAGCAGGATGATCGTTTCCAAAAAAGAGGTAAACCCGGATTTCAGCAACGCAACAGACCCAATAATGGTGCGCAAGGAAAAAACAGACCACCACAGAAATTCAATAAAAAACGTTTCAAGTAACCATTTACTCACCCAAAAGCTTACATGAAGGCATTTGAAGTTTATGGCGGTAAGAGGCTGAATGGAATAATCATACCACAGGGAGCAAAGAACGAAGCATTGCAGATTATCAGTGCTGTACTTATGACTCCGGAGCCAGTTATCATACACAACATCCCTGATATCCTGGATGTCAACCTGCTGATTGATTTGCTCGAAGAACTGGGTGTTAAGATTAACAGAAGAGACAGACATTCCTGCACATTTGAAGCCGGGAATGTACAGCTTGAAAAATTGGAAGATCCCGTATTCAGGCAGAACAGCAGCAGGCTTCGTGGTTCAGTTATGATAGCTGGTCCACTGCTGGCACGGTTTAACAAAGCATTTATCCCAAAACCTGGTGGAG
>JBDLUZ010000076.1:0-8284 GCA_039805045.1 Bacteroidota bacterium
AAAAGTTGTTGTCGATCTATTGTTGTAGTTCTAAATTTCCAGTATGGCAGGTAATGAAGTGGAGGTTTCCCTTGGGAAATCTATCAGAAAATTTTTTGAAGTAATCAGGCTCGAAAAAAAAGAAGTTTCAGCCATTTATTTCTTCGCCATACTGAGTGGACTCATTCAGTTATCCCTTCCGCTGGGAATACAGGCAATCATAAACTTTGCTCAGGTTGCAGCAGGCCAAAGCAAGTTGCCAGCTTCAATGTGGCTGTTGATTTTCATGGTAGTTCTTGGTGTGCTCTCTTCCGGTGTGCTTCAGGTAAGTCAGATGCGTGTAGTTGAAAAAATACAGCAACGTCTTTTCACACGGTATGCCTTTGAATTCACCTATATAATACCCAAACTAAAATCATTCTATACAGATCAATACCACCTCCCGGAACTTGTAAACCGTTTCTTTGATACTGTTTCCCTGCAAAAAGCACTTTCCAAGTTGTTGATTGATATTCCGCTTGCGGTTATCCAGATTTTATTCGGACTCATTCTCCTTTCTTTTTATAATCCCGTTTTCATCATTCTCGGATTATTGATGTTAACCGTGCTGTATGCCGTTTTGTATTACACATCAAAGCCTGGATTCTCAGCATCGCTAAGGGAAAGTAATTACAAATACAATGTTGCAGGATGGCTTGAAGAAATTGCAAGAACATTCAAAACATTCAAGGTAGCAGGAAACAACAGCTTTCACCTGAGAAAAACTGATCAGATGCTCGAAGGGTATCTCAAGGCAAGAACAGAACATTTTCTTGTACTTAAATTTCAGTATTGGTCTCTGATTCTTTTTAAATTACTGATTACAGCTGCCATGCTGATCATCGGTGCATTTCTGCTGATGGATCAGCAACTAAACCTTGGGCAGTTCATTGCAGCCGAAATAGTGATACTTACAGTGCTTGCAGCTGTTGAAAAGCTGATCCTCAGCCTCGATAAAGGTTATGACCTCCTAACAAGCCTTGATAAATTAACCAAGGTTACTGAAAAGGAGCTTGAATCTGGGGGGTCGTTGGATTTCAATTCAAATGGAATGGGCATTGCCCTGCAATTTGAAAACCTGTCGTTTAGTTTTGATGGCGATAAGCAGGTATTGAGTAACATTAATCTTGAGGTGTTGCCGGCACAGAAAATTTGTGTCATGGGCGAAGCTTCGTCTGGAAAATCAACACTATTGGAACTGGCAACCGGCATATATCAACACCAGGAAGGTGCTTTGCTGATAAATAATATTCCGATCGGTAATTATATGCCGGAATCTTACCGAAAAAATATAGGTGTATTTTACCATGATCAGGATGTCTTCCTTGGCACTTTGCTGGATAATGTTACCATGGGAGATACGGGCATATCTGTTCAGCAGTTGCTGCCCCTGGTTGACGTACTTGGGTTGAAATCATTTTTACATACCCTGCCTGCAGGTTTCGACACGATGCTGAAACCAACCGGTAAAGGACTTTCCAGCATCATAGCCAAAAAAATTCTATTGTTAAGGGCTTTTGCAGGGAGTCCGGATTTACTCATCCTGGATGAGCCTTTCGAAATGGCTGGTGGTCAGCATTGTCGCAATATTGCAGATTACCTTATTGGTTTAGCTGATACAACAGTACTTGTGGCTTCAGGTGATATTGCTTTTGCAGAAAAATGTGATATCGTAGTGATCATGGAAAACGGGAAGATTAAAAAAAGCGGACCAGCCAAACTAATATTACAACAAGAGGGAAAGATCTGATATGAAAAATGTAATCGGAGCAATTGAAAGGGAAACAGGTTTCGATCCGAAGTCACCTGAACTTATATACAGGGCACACAGAGATAGCAGGGTTAAATATTGGTTTTACAGCATCCTCATCTCTTTAGCAGTCTTAATGTTCCTGCCATGGACGCAAAATATCAATGCAGCTGGAACTGTAACCACCTTGTTCCAAGATCAGCGTCCGCAAGAACTGAATACCATCATACCTGGAAGAATCATCAAATGGTGGGTCAAGGAAGGAGACATGGTCAAAAAGGGTGACACCATCGTACAACTGGCAGATGTAAAGGATGATTACCTCGATCCCAATCTGGTGGAACGTACCGAGGAACAATTAAAATCTAAACAGTTGAAAATTGATTTTTACCAGCAAAAAATACAAGCAACGCTAAGTCAGGTCATTGCTATGGAGCAATCGAGGGATTTTAAAATTGCTGCAATGGAAAATAAACTGGAGCAGTTGAAGCGGAAAGTATTGAGTGACAGTGCTGAATTAGTTGCGGCAGACATCGACCTGGGTATTGCTACCCTGCAATTCAGCAGGGCTAAACAAATGTTTAGTGATGGTATCATTGCACTCACTGAACTTGAACGAAGAACTGCACAATTCAATAAGATGCAGGCTTTAGCAACAGAAAAACAACAGAAATTATTAAACACACGGCAGGATCTGGCTATCACCCGAATAGAAATGCTAGGTGTGCGTCAGGATGCTGATGATAAGATATTTAAAGCCAGGAGCGAAATTGCAGGTGCTCAAAGCGAAGTGGCATCAACCGGTGGTGACCTGGCTAAAAACACCAATCAACTGGCTAATTATGTTATCAGGGGAAGTCAGCGCTGGCTTATTGCGCCGCAGGATGGCCAGCTGAATAATGCCCGTAAACAGGGTCTGAATGAAATGGTCAAAGAGGGTGAAACCATCGCAGAAATTGTGCCAACAAAAACTGATTTGGCCGTAGAATTGTTTGTTGCTCCGCAAGACCTGGTTCTTGTCAACAAAGGGCAGGAAGTTCGTCTGATTTTTGACGGCTTTCCTGCAATAGTCTTTTCAGGATGGCCCGCTGCAAGCTATGGTACCTTTTTGGGTGAGGTCATTGCAGTTGAAACCAATGTAAATATCAATGGTAAATTCAGGGTTCTGGTGGTGCCGGGTAAAAGAGAAAAGGCATGGCCAATTAATGTGAGATTTGGCGCAGGTGTAAAAGGTTTTGCCATGCTGAAAAATGTGAGCATATGGTATGAATTGTGGCGGCAGATTAACGGTTTCCCTCCAGAGTATTATAAGCCTGTTGCAGGTGAAAAAGACAAAAAGAAATGACATGCGATACCTAATATTTGCGTTCCTTTCAATTTGTGGCAGTGTGGTAGCCCAGGATAAGTTCCTGACGCTTGATGCTACGCTGGATATCATCAGAAAATACCATCCTGTAGTCAAACAGGCTTCCCTTGATGTTGAACAGGCCAAAGCGGCATTGACGTCCTCAAGAGGGATGTTTGATCCGGCATTGTATTATGAGGCAGACAGAAAGACATTCGATGGTTCCAATTATTTCAACTATACCAACCCATCGCTTAAAATTCCTACCTGGTATGGCATAGATATCAAAGCCGGACTAGAAAACAACCTGGGTTCTCGCGTAGATCCAACTGTGACCATCGGGAAAAGTACATACCTGGGAGTATCTATTCCGGTTCTCAAGGGGCTTTTATTCGACAAGCGAAGGGCAGCAGTTCAGCAGGGTAAAATATTCATCCGGATGAGTGTCCAGGAACAGCGTCAGACCATCAATGACCTCTTGCAAGATGCCGGTGAGGCATACTGGAAGTGGACAGCATCTTATCAGGTCAATCAGGTATTGCTCAAGGCAATCCAAGTCAATGAAAATCGGGTTGATTTCGTGCGGAAAGCTTGGCAGTCCGGAGATAGAGCAGCTATAGATACGGTTGAGGCATTTGCCCAATTGCAATCCATTCAGGTTATGGAGCGGCAATCCTGGCTTGACTTCCAAAAGGCAAGGCTGATATTAAGCAACTTTATGTGGACGGAAGATGGAAAACCTTATGAACTGGCTGAAGAAATTTTACCAGACACATCCTGGATGCTAGTAGCGGTTAATAATTACCCAGTTCCGGTCCTGGATGAAACATTACTTATTGCCATGGAAGAGCATCCCAAACTGCGTGTTACTTCCCTTAAGTCGGATGTCCTGGAAATTGACAGACGCAGTAAATTTCAGAATCTGCTACCCAAGTTAGACATGTCCTATAATTTTTTGAACAAAGGGTATGGCCTGAGTAAAACCTTTGCTTCTCCTTTGTTTGACAATAACTTTAAATATGGTGTGCAATTCGGACTACCCCTTTTACAACGTGAAGCCAGAGGTGAGTACCGTATGGCAAAAATAAAAATTCAGACCAATCAGCTTATATATGATCAGGCCAGACTGGAAATAAGTAACAAGGTTCGTGCAGCTTTCAATGAAGTAATTGCTGTGCAGCAGCAGGTTAATTTTATGCTCCAAAACCTGAAAAACCAGCAAATGCTGCTGAGGGCCGAAGAAGTAAAATTAAAGCTGGGTGAAAGCAGCCTTTTTCTGGTCAACTCAAGGGAAAATAAATTGCTGGAAACAGAACAGAAATATGCTGAGGTAAGGTCAAAATTTTTCAACAGCCTCATATCCATTCAGGCAGCAGCAGGAGCACTCAGATAGACATAACTGGTGCAGGATATTGCTCATTTAATATCCATAACCACGTGTTTGATTTTCTTACGCTTCCAGGTATAAGTGATGTGGATTAATCCGTCTACTGTTTGAATAACATAAGGATACGAAAACTCCATTTTGGGTTCGTTTTCCAGCACTGCCAACGGTTCCCAGTTTTTGCCATCCTTTGAAATGGCCACATTAAGAGGTGACCTTCCGCCCCATCCTTCTTTAACAGATTCCGGAGGCTTGACATTGTTGTAAACCAGCAGGTGTCTGCCATCTTTAAGCGTAATAGCATCAATGCCAGAATTGTTATTGGGCATCTCAGTTTGCTTTAAAAGCTCCCATGTGCGGCCGTTATCATAGCTCCATGTTTCGTTGATGGTTCTGTTCTGGCTGCGTGTCAGAGCCTGTAGCGTTTTGCTGTCGTGTCTCAGCACAGCAGGCTGTATTCCGCTGATAGGTTTTGCGTCATTTAGATCCGGACCCTTTGTCCAGGTGCGTCCATTGTCAGCAGTAAATTCAAAATGTACTTTCCAACCGTCTCTTTCTGTGCTAGACGGACAAATAAGTAACCCATCTGCGAGATAAGGCTGGTTGCGGATTGGTCCGAGAATACCATCAGGCAATCTTTCTGCTGCTCCCCAGGTCAGTCCGTTGTCTTTTGAACGCTTCATCCAGCCGGTCCAGTCAACTACACGCGGACCAATTTTGTAAAACAAAAGCAACTCTCCATCTGGAGCCAGGAATAAAACAGGATTGTAACAGGCGTATCTCGTTTCCGCATTGATAAAACCATCAGCTGCCATTATGGGTGCAGTCCATTTTCCATCTGTAAATCTGCTGGTATATATATTGACGTCTTTGTGTCCCTCTCTTGTTCCGCCAAACCAGGCAGCAACAAGTCCTGCCGGTGTTTCAACAATTGTTGAAGCATGACACTCCGGAAAAGAGGCAGTTTCATAGATAAACTGATCAGCAATGATACCCTTTCTTTCTGTTTCAGTCATGCCTTCTCTTTTAACCTGTGCCAAAGTAAAAAGGTGAAGACCTGTTGTAATGAGCAAAAGCAGTTTTTTCATACTTGAATATACAAAATCAGCGTTGAACTACAAAGATCAGATGTTGATAATAAGCACTGGAATACGTAAGGCATGCCTGACTTCATCAACGGTCTGTCCGTAAACCATATCACGTAGGCCTTTATGTCCATGTGCTCCAATAACCAGCAGGTCAGCCTTGTTTTGCCTGACGAGCCGCACAATTTCTTTTACGCGGTTATTGTAACCCAGCATGCCTTCTGCCGTGTAACCCTTTTCACGCAGTTCAGCTACAAATTTCTCCATCCGTTCTTTATCATTACGGGTTTCCATATCATCTGCGGCATCACCCAAGAACCGTGTAGCGGGACTCTCAACAACATGTATCAAGAGGTAATGGCTGTCTTTTGTACCTTGTCCAAGTGCATGTCCTATCAGCTTATGATCGTTTTTACTGAAGTCCAGTGCCACTGCAATTTTCTGTGCAGCCATCTTTTCGCGTAATGGAATGACCACATGCTGAAGTTTCTCTGGAAGCGGGTGAACACTGATTGCTTCTTCTGTTGTAACCTTTACAAACAAAGGATAGAAAATAGCCATCAGCAACAAAGTAATGTATGCAAGTGCAGCAGCAATAATCATGGCCTTGGCCCATATGGAATCTGAATTTTCGAAGAATACAGAGGCTTGCTCATACACCATCCGCAGGTTAAGGTATACAAGAACCAGGGTAATGAGTGACGCAAGTACAATGACCCATGGTTTGATGGTGAAAATGCCCATTGTTTTCCTGTCGCTTGTAAAATGAATCAGGGGTATGATGGCAAAGCCAAGCTGCATGCTTAGGATAACCTGACTGAACACAAGGAGGCTGTCAATATTATTTTCTCCGTTAACCAGGATAACAATTACTGCCGGAACTACTGCAATAAGCCTGGTCATAAGCCTCCTTACCCAAGGTGTTATCCTGAGCTGGAGGTATCCTTCCATAACGATCTGTCCGGCCAGTGTTCCGGTGATGGTGGAACTTTGTCCGGATGCAATCAACGCAATGGCAAACAATGTTGGTGCCAGGGAACTACCGAGCATTGGCGCGAGGAGTTCATGGGCCTGTTTGATTTCTGCTACATCTGTTCTGCCTGTTGCATAAAAAACAGTGGCAGCAAGAATGAGGATAAAGGCATTGACAAAGAATGCCAGGTTTAAGGCAATGGCACTGTCTATAAAGTTCAGTTTGATGGACTTTCTGATGCCCTCAGTATCCCGTTTGATTTTTCTCGTCTGCACAAGTGCTGAATGCAGGTAAAGGTTATGTGGCATTACCGTGGCACCAATTATACCAATGGCAATGTACAAGGCCTGTTCATTGGGGATAGACGGGATAAATCCCTTAGCAACTTCACCAAGGTCTGGTTTGGCAAGGAACATCTCTGCGAGAAAACTGAAGCCAATGATACCAACAAGACAGATGATGAATGCTTCCATTTTCCTGATACCAAGCCTTTGCAGGAACAGGAATAAAAAAGTATCTGCAACGGTAAGCAACACACCCCAGATAAGGGGAAGGCCGGTGAGCAGCTGGATACCAATTGCCATGCCCAGGATTTCTGCTAGGTCAGTGGCGGCTATGGCTACCTCGGCAAGAATATAAAAAGCAAAATTGACCCCCTTTGGATAAGTTTCCCTGTTGGCCTGGGCCAGATCTCTCCCGCGAACAATGCCCAGTCTGGCTGAAAGACTTTGCAGCAGCAATGCCATCAGGTTACTCATCAGCAGCACCCAGATGAGTTTATAGCCAAACTGGCTGCCTCCGGCGAGGTCTGTGGCCCAGTTGCCGGGATCCATATAGCCAACGCTTACGAGGTAGGCGGGACCAAAAAAAGCCAATACCCTGCGCCATCCTTTTTTCTGATGTGCCGGGTCAACACTGTGGTGGACTTCACTGAGTGAACTGTAATCCTGATCAATATGTTTCATAATATGGTGTTTCTAAAATTTCCATCCTGATCTGGAATGGGGTCTCCATGCGGATCAAGTTTAGGGAAGCCTAAATATGCATCGAGTTTTTCTATCAGTTTAGGGCTGCTGACATGTTCCAGCTGCTCGGCAACTTCATGTACTTCATCCCAGTTGAAATCAAGTTTTTCTGATAGAAAAAATTCCCAAAGACGATGTCTCCTGATGATGCCCAAAGCAACCCTGTTTCCTTCTGCACTCAGCCGAAAACCATGATAGGGCTTGTAATTGATCAGTCTTTTGGTCTTGAGCTTTTTCAGCATATCGGTTACGGAAGCCGGTTTGGTTTGCAGTGACCCTGAAAGCTCCTGTGTTGAAACCTGAGCTGTCTGTTTCTGCAAGTGAAAGATGGCTTTGATGTAGTTTTCTTCAGTTTCCGTGTACCTGATCATTCCGGATGAAATTTAGACGAATCTAAAAATTATTTCGGAATTTCGAAATTTTCACCAGACTATTTTTTTAGCTCACTACTTAAAAACAAGAAATCCCCATTTTTCAGGGAGGTGCATGTCGATGATACCCTGCGGACTCCAAACCCAGTTGTCTTCCGGGATTTTTGTGCCATCAGACTTTTTCTTTTTGATGTAACCGGTTCCTGATTTTTCAAGTTGCCATTGCACGCGAGAAAAATTGATCCTCCAGGTTTGTCCGGCTTCAGGTTTGCTGATCCTGCCTGGGCGTTCCATGCAGCTGAATGGAATCGCCATTTCCAGCGTCCAGCTGCT
>JBDLUZ010000077.1:0-8244 GCA_039805045.1 Bacteroidota bacterium
TACTCCAAAGAGATGCCATAACCAGATGTTTTAACTGGCGTTGGGGAGTTGATTGGAAAGGAAATAACCCTTCTCGTTGCTGCATTGGTCACATCCAATGGACTTGGTGTACTTTTTATAGATTGAGCTACAATAACACGTGTAATGAAATTCTCATAATTACCAAGATAACCATATGCATCCACAAGTAACCTAGAATTGAAAAGTAGTCCCCTGTATCCCAATTCAAATGATGTAACTGACTCTGGATTGAATTCAGGTAAGTCTTGAATTTTCAATTGTCCTGCTCCAAGAGCTGCTACAGAATAAACAGGGTTGTTTGCCACATTGAAAAACTCTTTCATAGCTGGAACGCCTCCGGCAAGAATAGCACCACCTACAGCAAGATTGATGTACTGTTGTTGTACGGAGGGGAATCTATATGCCGTCTGGTAAGAGAATCTGATGTTATTATCTTTGGCTACTTTCAAAAGCATAGTTGCTCTAGGTGTGAAACGGCCTTTGAAATTTTCGTTTTTATCAAAACGTCCGGAAACAGTGAAATTGATCAAATCTTTTGCGAAGCCTTTAGAAAGTTGCACATAAGCACCGTATTCGTTGATTGGAATTTTTCCTGAAGAATCAGCAAACAAAGTACCTTCTGAATTCAACACAAACCTCCTGAAATTTCCACCAACAAGCACTTCTGCAAATTTTCCGGTTAACTCACTGAGGTTATATTGTCCTTCAACTGAATAAAGATTTGTTCTATCAATTAAGAGGCCTCCTCCTTTTGAAATAGGCTTTAAACGAACTGCATCATATAAACTTTGGAATCTTGCGCTTCCTGCTACAGGCCTTCCAACGTCAGCTTGTGAGCGGGCCAAATTGTGAGCATCTAAATTGGAAAGACCACTGAGTTTTCCTCCGAGAAATGCTTGTCCATACTCAGTGTACCACTGCTGTGAAGGCTTCCAGGATTCATTGAAAAGTCTGGTTGCGATGGTTGTATTATAAGTTTGACCAGCATTTTCCTGTGTGGTATAAGCGCGAATCATCCAATCCTTGTGTTTGAGTTCTAGCTTATACTGTCCAAGTTTGAAATCAATAATAGAATAACGTTCACTTCCTGTATAAACCGTGTTTCCAGTTCCCCAGTTTCCTGAAAGAATTGCATCGATGGAATTGGTTATTTTATAGTTTAGGGAACCTCCTAATTTGAAATTAATCGTATTGGGATTGGTTACTTCTTTTTCTGAATATCCGGTTCTTGAAACTAAATTAGGAGATCCTGTTAAAGTAGAAATATAAGGTGCCAAGAAAGGAGCCTGACCAGCTATACCATTGAGTACAAGGTTGAGGTCAAGATTTGTTTCATCTCCATAGTAATTGAGTCCGTCATAATTGGGATCGGTAGTTCTTGTACCTGGAATTACATTATTAAAATTACTTCCTGGTGCCCTGTTTATATTTCTGTTGTCACCAGCTAACCAATCCTTTGCCTGGATGATACCTGCGGTAATTTTATAGGCAAACCTATCTGAAACTTTTTTTGCATACCTGACATCCCAGTTGTAATAAGGAGACGGATCACGGTATTTTCCATCGGTGTGCATCACACCATTCTTCATTTGAAAAGATAATCCCTGGTATTTAAAAGGGTCTTTGCTATTGACTAACAGGGTACCATTCATGCCACCAGGACCATACAATGCAGAAGATGCACCTTGCAAAAGCTCCATACTCTCAACATCCAATTCATTGATTGAAGCGATACTTCCAACAGGAAAATTCAGACCAGGTGCCTGATTATCCATCCCATCAACTATCTGCGTAAAACGGGTATTACCACTTCCTGCAAATCCCCTTGTAGTTACGGTTTTGAAAGTTAAACTGGAAGCCACCATGTCAACACCTTTTAAATTGGTTGCCATATCGTAATAGTCGGCCGCAGGAGAGTTTCTGATTGCAGTAGCACTAACACGTTCAATAGAAACGGGTGATTCAAGAATTCTAGTTGGGGTTTTTGTAGCAGAAACAACAACTTCTGCACCTAAGGTTGAAGCAGGATTGAGTGAAACAACCTTCATTTCACCCGCAGCAGCAACGCTGATTTCAGAAAGGGAAAATCCAATGGATGAAAATGAAACTGTTATTGGAAATTTGGTATTAGAAGGGAGGCTGAGCCTGAAATTACCCTTATTGTCGGTAAATGTACCAATAGTATTTCCTTTCAAGGAAACAGAAACAGAGCCAAGGGCTTCTCCCCCGGCAGAACTTTTCACATTTCCTGAAACAATTACATTTTGCGCATTAACAATAGCCGGCAGCATCAATAAGAACAATGCCACGTAGCGAGCCATTCTTTTCATAAGCAGTAGTTTTGATCAAATTTTTAACAAAATAGGGATTGTTCCCATCATAAAAAAATTTTGAAACAATTAAGAAAGGATAATGTTCAAACTTGGAAAAATTGGCAGTCTCCTTATCAGGCTCTAATTTAGCAGTATGGAAAGTGTTCAGTTACCCGGACAAACATCTTTTTATTCAGGAAAAGTAAGAGATGTCTATACAATTGACAATAAAACGCTGGTGATGGTGGCCAGTGATCGTATTTCTGCATTTGATGTTATTTTACCAAGGCCTATACCATTTAAGGGTCAGGTCCTCAATCAAATTGCGGCATATATGCTCAATGCCACAAAGGATATTTGTCCGAATTGGCTTATTGAAGTTCCAGCACCCCAGGTTTCAATAGGACATAAATGCGAGCCATTTAAGCTTGAAATGGTAGTTCGTGGCAACCTGGTGGGACATGCGTGGAGAACATATCAGCATTCTCGTGTTTTATGCGGTGTCACAATGGCTGATGGTCTTGTTGAGAATGATTTTTTTCCTGAACCCATCATCACTCCATCAACAAAAGCCTCAGAAGGACATGATGAAGATATAAGTGAAGCAGAGATTCTAGCTCAAGGTTTGGCAACTCCTGAAGAATGGGAAACATTAAAAAAATACACCTTACTTCTTTTTGAGCGAGGAAGAAAGCTTGCTGCAGAAAGAGGTTTGATTCTGGCAGATACAAAATATGAGTTTGGTAAGCTAAACGGAGTTATCATGCTCATGGATGAGATTCATACGCCTGATTCCTCTCGTTATTTCATCAAAGAAGGATTTACAGAGAGGCAACAAACTGGGGAAAGACAAAAGCAACTCAGCAAGGAGTTTGTGAGGGAGTGGTTAATGTCGAATGGATTTATGGGTAAATCTGGACAAGTTATTCCCGAAATGACTGATGAATGGATAAATACCATTTCCAGCAGATATATCGATCTTTATGAGTTAATCATTGGTGCACCATTTAAACCAGAACCCATGACTCAGGATCAAACCACGAGTAAAATAATCGAATCAATTGATAGAATCAGGTAATCATGATTCTTTTTTATGATGCAATGATTCCATGCGTGATTTAGCTTTATTAAAAACATTCCTGCCTTTGTCTTGGCCTTTTCTTAGTTTTTTTTGTTCTTCCACATCAAGTGTAAGCATTTCCTTACATGAACTGCTGCAGCATGCATTTAATTCATTGTTGCATTTCTCACATTGTATAAACAGCAGGTGACAGCTCGTGTTTGCACAATTAACATGGTGATCACAAGGGGTTCCGCAAATATGACATTGTGCAATAATATCTTCGGTTATCCTCTCCCCTAGCCTTTCATCAAATACGAAGTTTTTACCTATAAAATGGTTTTCCAAACCTTTTTCGCGTGACTGGTTTACATAATTAATGATTCCGCCTTCTAGGTGAAAAACATTTTTATATCCCTTATGTAGCATCCAAGCACTTGCCTTCTCGCATCGGATGCCACCGGTGCAATACATAATTATATTTGTATCTTTTTTGTCCTGAAACATGGCATCGGCCATTGGCAATTGTTCCCTGAATGTATCACTGGGTATTTCAATAGCAGTTTTAAATCTACCAACCTCAAATTCGTAATGGTTGCGCATGTCTATAACCAATGTTTGGGGATCTTTAACCATTTCATTGAATTCCATGGCATTTACATAGCGTCCTTTACGCTCCATGGAAAAATTGGGATCTTCTATGCCGTCTGCAACAATTTTAGCTCTTACTTTGATATCAAGCACATAAAACGAGTTCTCCTTTTCTTCAACAGCTTTGTTTAAACGTAATCCATTCAAATGTGGATGACCGTAAATGAATGTTTTCAACAGGTCAAAATGTTCGACTGGACAATTTATTTGTGCGTTAATACCTTCCTCAGCTACATAAATTCTGCCATAAACCTTCCATTTATTGAGTTGGAGGTACCACTCATCCCTGAAGTTTTTTGGATTGTCAATAGGGAAATAAGCATAAAAAGAAAGGGTATTTCTGGGTGTTTGCTCCTGCAAAGCACGTATTTTCAACTCCTTTCTGGATATTCTATTGTGTAAGGTTGCCATATATATGATTTTAATTCCTGATTAATGGAATCCTGTTTGCATGACAGGCAAAATCCAACCCAGCAAAGTTAAACTAAATCAATTATGGAATTGGCTTAATAGTCGGAAAAGAGGGTTGAAAATCCCCTAATTCCTATTCTAAAACCATTGTAATTCATGCCATCTTTTCCCAAACCTTTCACATAATCTACCCTGAAAAGCTTGGCAATATTATCAAGTCCAAAGAATATTTCCTGGTAATTGATGTTTTTAAGGAATAAAATATTGCTTCCGGTTATCAGTCTGAAGTTCAGATTTCTTACTAATGGAATTTTGTTGGTGAGCAATCCATTTAGTTTATATTCAGTATGTATAGCTCCAAAAATATTTGCATTATTAGAAAAGGCATAAAATGGTGCCAGTTGAAATGTTTCAAGATAAGTAGTTGCCTTACTTGTAAGGTTACCGGCATAATGATGATAATCGGGAGTTTGCAAATTATTTGAACCAAGGAATCCTGCCATCACAATATTATACCTGAATTCACCTGCCAATTGTAAACTCACATCACCTTTTACGGATAATTTCCATTTGTCATATTTGACATCACTCCCCCAAAATCCATTTATTCCTTTATTAAACTGGAAAGCAATTAGGGGTGACTTTGAAAATGAATTCACAGATCCATCGGGAAGCTCAATGTATCTTGCGCCAGTTCTTATTTGGATCTTAAATCCTGCATCAAGAGCCTGATGTCTTGTTAAAGGTAAATTTGTTACTTCTTCTGGGTAATTAGGTGAAATCTCACTTAGGTTTTTATATTTACCCCATTGCCCGGCACCCGCAGTATTAACAAGTGGCACCCTATCCTGATAAGCAACACTAAACTCTAAATTTATCGATTTTGAAATTTTCCTTGTGTGACTCAGTTGAAAAAAATCAGCTTCGTATAATTTCAAATAGTTATTTCCACCTATCAGAGTAGAAAATGTATTCATCACCTGTGGTATGGGATTGGCATTATTAAACTGAAATATTTTGCTACCAAATGCGAAGTTGAATTTTTCATCATACTTTTTACCGGTATTTAAATTTGCGGAAACAAATCCGGTCATGTGTTTATTACTTACACCATACCTCAAAACAGGCGTTATAGCCAGTTTATGTTTATTTTTCAATTGTTTTTCAAAAGTTCCAGAAAGCTGCAGAGCCAGTCCCTCTATAGTATTAAATCCCACTGATTTCAACAACGGATCATAAGTAAAAGACTGGTTTTTACTTCGCTTCTGTATAGTCTGTCCATTTAAAGTAAGTCCAAGAAATGTTGGCCTGTTCTGTAATTTATCCAATGAGTCAAGGTATGCGGGATCTTTTTTTCTTCTCTCCAGTGAATCTTTTTTTATGAAATCAGCTTGTTCTTCTGCCAACAATGGGATTGGTCTTTTTTGTGTCCAGAATAAGTCAGCGTATTGATTGGATAATGAATCATACTTTATGAGTGTATTACCAAACGTTTTTTTGTTTGGTATGAAATTCAAATCATAATTCTCGAACAAGGTATTGAAGTAGCCGGAAGCTTTAAAACCAAGAATACTTATTTCTGGAAAAATATTTTGAGAATTGATCAACCATATATCACCTGCTTCAGGTTTAAATTGTTGTACAATTTTGATTTGATCAGCAATTTCCAGTTGTGCTGTTTTTGTGAGAGTAAGTTCAACTGCATAAAAATTCCAGGTATTTTCGATGATTTCTATATATCCTGAAAATAATGGTTCCCATGCTCGTTTGGGGAACACCTGAATCCTGTTAATTAATTTACCATTGGAAGCAAAAGCACCAAGGTATTTATAGTCATAAAAATTAAATGCGCCATCTGCAATCGGCGAAACAAATCCGCGGGGGTTAAATGATTTTGGAAGTTTTACAATGTTATCATAAAAGGAGATAAAAAAAGGTGTGGCCAAGCCAAGTCCGTTTGTTTGCCCACTTACTCTTGTTGCAACAACGGTAATCCTGTATTCATCGGGCTGTTTAAACACAATATCAGCAAGGGTTTCAGAGAGAAAGATTATTTTTTGCTTGGAAGTGTCCCCATCTTCAAAATCAATTCTTTGTCCCAGAATACTTTCGGGGAAATCAACTGTACGGATGAGACCTTTGATATAAGCCTTAGAGCTGAAAGATTCAACCTGGCTTAAGTGATATTTTCTTTTTGAAATGGCATTTCTAATAATCTCATATGCAGGGTCTTCTTTGCTTTTTTTTATAAGTACCTCATTAAGCAACAATATTGTAGGCAAAAGTTTGAAGTCCAGTCTTATACTATCACCAGAAATTTGCTTTTCAATTGTAATTTCTTTGTATCCGATGTGCTGACATAAAATTATGAATCTACCAGGATCAAGTGCAATGCTGTATTGACCTTTTTCATTGGACATACTGGTTTTCTTCAAAGAAGGTACCGATATGGTTGCAAATGGTAATGGAATATTCTTTTCATCTGTTATTTTGCCATATAAAACAGTTGCAAAGACAACAGAATTTGATAAGATAAAAAACAGGATTAGAAAAAATCTGTTTATAATGAATTTCAACAGGCTGCAGTTAATAATTTACTTTTTGAAAAACAACATGAATGACCTGCCAGTTATAGCAGCAGTTCCAGCAGTAACTGCACTGATAAGTCCGCTTACAGCAATCAATAATTCCGGAGAATCTTGTTTTAGAATCATCAATGCTATTCGCTTGGCAAGAATGTGATCATTGAGTAAGCTAACCGAGAAAATATAGCCACAGGCTACTAAAGAGACACCAATGAAAGTTGTTAGAAATGAAGCAAGATAATTCTGATACATAAGGATACCTACCAATAATCCTGCAATAAATGAGCTCCACCAGGGTAAAAATAATCCAAGTGAAAAGTATAATAATCCAGAAATTATTGTTGCAGCTGAAAGCTTGATCATAAAAGTTGGTTTATGCGGGGTTTATAGACATTTTCCACTTGAATTTACCTGCCTTTACATCAACAGGGTCCATCATGAAAAGTTTGAAATACTGACCTTTTGTCCAGTCATCTATGAAATCATCATAAAACCTGCTGCCTGGATTACCACTTTGCCCACCCGGATAAATACCATAAGCAATAGTTGGTGTTGTTAATTCTACAATCATTCGCCAACTTGGACCATGGTCATGTTGGGTTGCATTAACTATTCCCTTACCACCACCATTCATTAATCCACTTCTTGCAAATGAAGGTGCATTATTTTTCAACAGATGATAAACGGTTGTATTTTTAAATTTAGACCATTTCAATTTGTCCTCAGATTGCAGGCTTCTTAGCTGCATGGATGCTTTTTTTAGTGCATTGGTTACCTGTGTATTCAGATCTTCCCTTTCAGGTGTGTTTATATTGTCAATGAATTTAAATGAAGTATCTCTTCTTAATGCCTCAAGCAAAACAAATTTCTCAGGAAATAATACTGAATTTTGTCCAAAAGTTAATTCATCCTTGAAAACAGTTGTCTGAAGAGAATCCCACCAATTTTCAAAACAAACCACCGCCATTTCATCAGGCTCATTCTTTAAGTTCCAGTTTTCTATCAGGCTTACAAATCTTTTTTGATCGTTGTCAAGTGCTGCTCTGTTCACATAATTCAGAAGAATGGGTCTGGCCATTTCAGCGAAAACATTGTAATTATCATTTTGAAGTGATTTCATATCATCAACCGTAATGCCGTACATGGAAGATAATTTACGGTTGATGGTTATTGCCCTGTATACTTCATAAGATCCGGGTATGAA
>JBDLUZ010000078.1:0-8174 GCA_039805045.1 Bacteroidota bacterium
CTCCAGGATACAGTTGGACAAATTGATGCAACCAATGTAACGCTTCAGCAGGAACAGGTGGAAGCCAGCATGCAGGCGCTACAGCAAAAAACGGTTGATGCAGCTCCACAGGTCAGGTTATTTCAGGAACAGCGGGAAGTGCAGCTTGCACAACGCAATAACCTCGAAAGCGAACTCGCACGTGTTGAAAAACTTTTCAAAAAAGATGCGGCAACCGCCAAGCAGGTAGACGATTTGAAGTTTCAGTTGGAGACAACGCAAAAGCAGATCAGGGTAACGGAGCAGCAAATAAAAGTACAGCAATCCAATGTAGCCACCCAGAATAGGGCCATTCTGAGTGAGACGGGTCCTCTGCAAAAGCGGGCTGCCCAGTTGCAGGATATGGTTTCCAAGTCGTCTATAGTTAATCCATCACCTGGCACAGTCATTGCTACTTATGTTGAACCGGGCGAGATGGCGCTGATGGGTAAGCCTCTGTATAAGATTGCTGATTTATCTACTTTAACCCTGCGCGTATACGTTACCGGGAGCCAGCTTTCTCAACTCAAACTCAATCAGGAAGTCAATGTGATGGTAGACAAAGGAACTGATGATTATGCTACATATAAAGGTGTTGTTTACTGGATTTCATCCAAGGCCGAGTTCACCCCCAAAACCATTCAGACCAAAGATGAACGTGCCAACCTGGTTTATGCACTCAAGGTTCGGGTGAAGAACGACGGACTGCTGAAGATAGGCATGTATGGCGAAGTTAAATTCTGACATGAACGGCATCACCATCAACAATATCAGCAAGTCTTATCCCCTCAAAAAGGGAAAGCAGGATGCATTGAAAAATATTCAGCTTACCATTCCTGAAGGTGAATTATTCGGATTGATTGGTCCGGATGGTGCTGGTAAAACCACGCTTTTCCGCATCCTCACCACCCTGTTGCTGCCAGACAGCGGTACGGCCTCGGTAAATGGATTGGATACTACCAAGGATTTCATGCAGATCAGAAAGGAAGTGGGTTATATGCCCGGTAGATTTTCATTGTATACCGATCTGACCGTGGAGGAAAACCTCAATTTCTTTGCCAATATTTTCAATACCTCTGTTAAGGAAAATTACCACCTCATCAAGGATGTGTACAAGATGATTGAGCCCTTCAAAAAAGTGAGGGCTGGCAAGCTTTCCGGTGGCATGAAACAAAAGCTTGCCCTCAGTTGTGCACTCATTCATCGTCCCAAAACATTGTTCCTTGATGAGCCCACAACGGGTGTTGACGCTGTATCCCGCAAGGAATTCTGGGAGCTCCTGCGATCGCTTCGGGCAGAAGGGATTACCATCATGGTGTCAACACCTTATATGGATGAGGCTTCACTTTGCGACAGGGTAGGTCTGATCCAGCAAGGCAGGATGATGGGTGCGGATACTCCTCAGCACCTGAGAAATGCTTTTGGCAAAAAGCTTTTGTCGGTAAAGGGACCGGATATGCTACAGTTGCTCAGGCAGTTACAAGCGATGGATGCAGTAGGGCATGCTTACCCCTTTGGGGAGCATCATCATGTTGTACTCAAAAATGATGCAGCACTACCGGCGTTGCCGGTGAATATTGAAGTCAAGGAGGTTGAGCCCGATATTGAGGATTGTTTCATTTCATTAATGCGGTCACATGCAGGATAAAGCCATAACAGCAGATAAGCTGACCAAGAAATTCGGTGACTTCACAGCGGTTGATCAGATTTCTTTTGAAGTCAGCAAGGGAGAAATATTCGGATTCCTGGGAGCCAACGGAGCAGGCAAAACAACTGCCATGCGCATGTTCTGTGGATTGTCATTGCCCACATCGGGAGTCGCAACGGTGGGAGGCTTTGACGTATACAGTGAGAATGAAAAAATCAAGAATTCCATCGGCTACATGAGCCAACGTTTTTCGCTGTATGATGACCTTTCAGTTATGGAAAATATCCGGTTCTACGCCGGAATCTATGGGATGGGCAGTAAAGCCATCCGTGTGAAGGCAGAACATATCCTGAAAGGACTGGAGCTGGAGGCCGAAAAAAATATGCTTGTGGGGAGCCTGCCGCTGGGCTGGAAACAAAAACTTGCTTTTTCAGTGGCCATCTTCCACGAACCACGCATTGTTTTTCTCGATGAACCAACAGGTGGCGTTGATCCCATTACGCGCAGGGAGTTCTGGCAACTGATTTATGAGGCAGCAGGTGAGGGGATTACGGTTTTTGTGACAACCCATTACATGGATGAAGCGGAATACTGCAATCGGGTATCTATCATGGTGGATGGCAGGATAGAGGCCCTCGACACCCCGGCCGGCATGAAACAACGCATGGGCGTAAACAGCATGAATGAAGTGTTTCTGCAATTGGCACGAAAGGCAAAAAGAACTGAAAATTAACTGATGAAACAGTTTTATAATTTTGTAGTAAAGGAGTTTATTCACATCATGCGAGACAGGAGAACCCTGTTTATACTGATTGGTATGCCGGTAGTACAGATCCTGATTTTTGGATTTGCGCTGACCAATGAAGTGAAAAATTCCGGCTTTGCAGTTATTGATTTGTCGCATGATGAACGGTCTGCACAACTCATTGATGAACTGGATGCCAGTCGTTACTTTGAGTTGCGCGGAAAGTTTCAGTCGCTTGAATCACTCGAGCAATCTTTTCGGAAAGGCCAGGTCAGAATCGGCATCGTTATCCCTGCAAATTTTGGTAAAGACATGGAAAGGCCCGGCGGAGCTACCTTACAGTTTATTGCCGATGCCAGTGACCCCAACGTAGCCAATACGCTCATCAATTATGCCAATGCGGTTGTGATTGATTTTGAACAGAATATAACAGGGGAAAAGAAGATGCCTTTTGCCATTCAAACAGAAACCAGGATGCTGTACAATCCCCAGCTGAAAGGGGCCTACAATTTTGTACCCGGTGTTATGGCGATGGTATTGCTATTGGTGTGTACGATGATGACGGCACTCACCGTGGTCAGGGAGAAAGAACTGGGTACCATGGAAGTCATGCTGGTATCGCCCTTAAAGCCACTTAAGATAATTATTGCGAAGGCGGTTCCATACCTGCTGCTTTCTATGCTGAATATCGCCAGCATATTGCTGCTGAGTGTCTTTGTGCTCGATGTACCCATCAATGGCAGTCTCACCTTGCTGGTCGGCGAAAGCATCCTGTTTATCCTGGTAGCCCTTTCACTTGGTCTGCTTATTTCATCATCTACCGCATCCCAGCAATCGGCTATGTTCATTTCCCTGATAGGTATGTTTTTGCCTACTGTCATGCTCAGCGGTTTTATGTTCCCAATCGAGAATATGCCTTTGCCGATGCAGGTTGTATCAAACGCGGTGCCGGCAAAATGGTTTTATATCATAGTGAGGTCTGTGATGATTAAGGGCGTTGGCTTGAAACATGTTTGGAAAGAGACCTTGATTTTGAGCGGTATGCTCATTTTCTTCATGACAATGGCCATTAAAAAATTTAAAGTAAGACTGGCATGAGTAAACTGGGCGTGATATTGAGTAAAGAGTTCAGGCAGATCATCCGCAACCCGGCCATCATCAGGCTGATATTTATCATGCCTGTGATACAGTTGCTGGTGCTGCCCAATGCTGCAGACTATGAAATCAAGAATATCAATCTGCAGGTTACTGATCATGATCATTCTGCACTATCCAGAAGGTTGATAGACAACATCAGTGCAACAGGATATTTCAGGGTTATCGGGTACGGTTCCGATAGAGACCTGGCAATGGAGGCCATTGAAAAAGATCAGGCTGATCTGATCCTTGAAATACCCCACAACTTTGAAAGAGATTTGATCCGGGAAGAATCAGCCAGGCTGATGCTTGCCGTCAATGCCATCAATGGGGTAAAAGCCAGCTTGGGTGGCGCATACCTCAACAACCTGCTCAGACAATTTAACGGTGATATCCGAACAGAATGGCTGCAGCCTGACCGCCTGCAAAAGCCCTTTTCCATCACCACCACCTTCACCAACTGGTTCAATCCAGGGATGAATTACAAGTATTTCATGGTGCCGGGTATCCTGGTGTTACTCCTTACTATGGTTGGCATGAACCTCACTGCCATCAATATCGTTAGAGAAAAGGAGATCGGAACCATCGAGCAGATCAATGTTTCTCCCATCAAAAAACACCATTTTATCCTTGGTAAACTCATACCCTTCTGGGTACTTGGATTGGTTGTACTGACCATCGGTTTTTTGATTGCCAGACTTGTTTATGGCATTGTACCCCTGGGCGCCTATTGGACCATCTACGTTTTTGCAGCGGTTTACCTGCTTGTCATCCTCGGCATGGGATTACTCGTTTCTACTTTCTCTGCCACCCAGCAACAGGCTATGCTGGTTTCTTTTTTCATCATGATGATTTTTATCCTGATGGGGGGCTTATATACAAGCATCGACAGCATGCCTGAGTGGGCAAAATGGATTACCCGTATCAATCCTGTGACCTATTTCATTGAAGTAATGCGGCGGGTAGTACTCAAAGGTGCAGCCTTGGGGGATGTTACCAATGAACTTGCTGTCATAATTGGTTATGCCATGCTTGTCAACGGACTCGCCATATTGAGTTACCGAAAGCGATCCTGACGGTAGTCTTGTTTCTCATGTGTATTACTTACACATTTCCAAATTTATTTGTCACTAAAATGTAAATTAGGTTAATGTCATTGAACCAACCATTAAGATTATTGTTGTAGCATCCACAACGATTCTTTCTGATGGATACTGTCTGTCAAAATTGCATAGAAAACACAAAGCCGCGTGAAAAAGGTAGGCTGGGACTCCTGACTGGTTTAATGCTGGTCATTCTCCCAAAATGTCCTTTTTGTATCATGGCTTTTACAGGTACGGCCTTACTTTGTGGCGAAGGTACCATCATTGAATCATCGGTTACCCACAACTCCACACTCACCATCATCATTACATCGATGCTTTGCATCACCACCTTAGCCGGTATTATCCTGAACAGGAGGGGTATGCGTACGGTTTATTCCGCAATATTGGCGGCAGTTGGTATGAGCATGATCATGTACAGTGTTGTATTGGATGGGGGGCAGACACTTTATTATGCTGGAATTTTACTGGTCTTTATAGCGGTTTGGATGAATGGGAGTATGGCCTGGTTTTATTTTCAGGTGAAGAATGGTTTGAAGGGATTATATCAGCGGGAACGGAGGGTGTGAATTAACTCAGCGTTTTATGGGCACTGGTTTTCCCAAAGCAATCGGAAAACTGGTGTTGATTATCCACTTATAAATTCAACAACATGATTGCTCAGTCATTTCAGTACGAATCTCCAGGCACCCTGGCCGAGGCGATTGCACTGCTCAACCAGTACGGCGACGAAGCCAAGGTACTGTCGGGCGGCCACAGCCTTATTCCCATGATGAAGCTGAGATTTGCTTCCCCTGGTTATCTGATAGACATCAACGGGATTCCCGGTCTTTCGGATATTAAGGAAGAAAATGGTGTAGTGCGCATTGGTGCACTTGCCCGTGAAGCAGATCTAGAACATTCAGCGCTTCTTGCTCAGCATTTCCCGATTTTCAAAGACGTAACCAAGCTTATTGCAGATCCTCAGGTGCGTAACATGGGTACCCTTGGTGGTAACCTTGCACATGGTGACGCAGCCAATGATCACCCTGCAGTGATGATTGCACTGGGAGCCAGTGTGGTTATCACCGGTGCTGATGGTGATCGTGAAGTGCCCATCGATGAATTTTTCTATGGATTTTACATGACAGCTATTCAGCAGGGAGAAATCCTGACTGAAATCAGGCTTCCTGTACCTGCTGCGGGAACAGGCAATGCCTACCACAAGCTGGAACGTAAAGTAGGAGATTATGCCACATCTGGCGTTGCTGTTCAGCTCACAATTGGAAGTGACGGCATCGTAACAGCTGCGGGTATAGGCCTTACCAATGTAAACCCTGTTCCATTGCGTGCAACGCGCAGTGAAGAGGCTTTGGTTGGAAAACCGCTCACAGAAGAAAACATACTCCTAGCTGCCCAATACGCTTCTGAAGATTGTAATCCAAGTGCCGACCTCCGTGGTTCAGAAGATTACAAGCGTCATGTTACCGGCGTACTGGTGAAACGCATGATCAAAAAGGCTGCAGAGCGCGCCATGGCATCCTAACAATCGATTACCATTCATACTATACACGATGAACAAAACAATAAATGTAACTGTAAATGGCACCAAACACACCCTGGATGTAGAGCCAAGGTTGCTTCTGGTGCACATGATCAGGGAAGTCCTGAGCATGACCGGCACCCACATAGGTTGCGATACCAGCAGCTGTGGTGCCTGTACTATCCTGCTTGACGGCAAGAGCATTAAAAGCTGCACCGTACTCGCCGTTCAGGCCGATGGCAAAAGTATCACTACCATTGAAGGACTTGCCCCAGAGGGAGGACCCCTTCATCCACTTCAGGAAGGTTTCAAAGAGAATCACGGTTTGCACTGCGGATTCTGTACACCAGGCATGATCATGCGTTGTGTGGAACTCCTGGAACATAACAATAATCCAACCGAAGACGAAATTCGCTGGGGCATTTCCGGCAACCTTTGTCGCTGCACGGGTTATAACAACATCGTAAAAGCTGTTCAGTGGGCCGGTGCCAAAATGCGCGGTGAAGAAACACCATCCACAGAACCCGAATTCGTTTGATCCCATTATTCAAGATTTAAAATCATCAACATGATTCAATGTAAAACGTCGAAAGCCATCGGAGGAATGGGACACTCCCTCAAACGCAAGGAGGACGCCCGTTTCATTCAAGGTAAAGGCAATTACGTAGACGACGTAAAACTGCCCGGCATGCTCTATATGGATATCGTAAGGAGTCCGTATGCATACGCCAAAATAAAGAAAATCAATATAGAGGAAGCCATGAAGGTGCCCGGTGTAGTTGCCGTGGTAACGGGCCGCGATCTGGAGAAATATAACCTCCATTGGATGCCTACGCTCATGAGCGATACCCAGATGGTACTGCCTACAGACACTGTTATGTACCAATCTCAGGAAGTGGCAGCCGTTATTGCCACCACCAAGTACGCAGCCAGGGATGGTCGTGAAGCGGTGATTGTGGAATACGAACCAATGAAACCGGTTATCGATCCCTTCAAAGCACTTGATCCATCTGCGCCTGTACTGCGTTCTGATAAAGAAGGTAAAGCTGACAACCATATCTGGAACTGGAAAGCAGGCGATAAGGAAAAAACAGATACCCTGTTCGAAACGGCTGATGTTGTTGTAAAGGAACAAATGCATATCCCGAGAATCCACGTAGCCAGTATCGAAACCTGCGGTTGTGTGGCCGATTACAGCAAGGTGAATAACCACCTCACGATGTACATGACCACACAAGCGCCGCATGCAATCCGCACAGTGATTGCGTTGGTTGCAGGGCATGTGGGACTTACCGAAGAAAAAGTGCGTGTAATCGCTCCGGATATCGGGGGTGGTTTCGGTGGTAAAGTGCCTGTTTATCCAGGTTACGTTATCGCCATCGCTGTATCTTTCCTCGTTGGAAAGCCGGTGAAGTGGATTGAAGACAGGAGTGAAAACCTCCAGGCAGACAGTTTCGCACGTGATTACCATATCACTGCTGAGATGGCAGGAACCAAGGATGGTAAAATCCTGGGTACACGTTTCAAAATCCTGGCCGACCATGGCTATACCGATGCTTCCGCCAATCCTTCCAAGTTCCCAACAGGTATGTTCTCCATCGCAACCGGAAGCTATGACTACGGAACAACGTACATGGAATGTGACGCTGTATACACCAACAAACCTCCGGGGGGTGTTGCCTACCGTTGTTCTTTCCGTGTAACTGAAGCAGTTCACGCCATTGAAAGGATTACCGACAGGTTTGCTTTTGAAGTGGGCAAAGATCCAGCAGATCTTCGCATGCAGAACTTCATCAAGAAGGAAGACTTCCCATGGAAATCACCAACCGGATGGATTTATGACTCCGGAGATTACCATGCAGGTCTGCAAAAGGCCATGGATGCCCTTAACTACGACGAACTCCGCAGGGAGCAAGCTGAGAAGCGTGCCAAAGGGGAGCTGATGGGTATCGGTATTTCTACTTTCACTGAAATCGTTGGTGCTGGTCCTTCAAAGGATTT
>JBDLUZ010000079.1:0-8122 GCA_039805045.1 Bacteroidota bacterium
GTCAGTATTTTTGATATTCCTTTCGATCACCACATTTTTCATCTCCTCCAAGGCAGATTTTGCGTCTTCGATGATCTGCCAGTCCAATACTCCTGCAATGCCATGATCCTGTTCTTCCTGCTTGAATAAACCGGTATACACATCAGCCGGCTCTTTGTATAAGACCGGTGAAAGGTCTAGTTTACTGGATTTCCAGTGATTGACATTATCCCTGATGCGCAGTGCATCTGCCTGACCAACCATTTCTTCAATGGTACGATAGCCCATGGATGCCATGATTTCACGCAGCTCCATTGTAAGGAACTTGATAAAATTGACAACATATTCTGCTGCACCATTGAATCTCTTCCTCAATTCAGGGTCTTGTGTTGCCACGCCAACGGGGCAGGTATTCAAATGACATTTGCGCATGAGAATACAACCTTCCACAACAAGTGCAGCAGTTGCTACTCCCCATTCCTCTGCTCCAAGCAGTGTGGCAATGGCAATATCTCTTCCAGTTTTTAATTGTCCATCTGTCTGCACAACAACCCTGCTTCTGAGTTTATTCTTTACCAGTGTCTGATGCGCTTCTGCGAGACCAAGCTCCCAGGGTAATCCGGCATGCCTGATAGAACTCATTGGGGATGCCCCTGTTCCGCCGTCATGTCCTGAAATGAGCACAACATCAGCTTTTGCTTTTGCTACACCGGCAGCTATCGTGCCAACGCCAGCTTTGGAAACCAGTTTGACACTGATTCTTGCTTTCCTGTTGGCATTCTTTAAATCAAAAATCAGCTGTGCAAGATCCTCGATCGAATAAATATCATGATGTGGGGGAGGGGAAATCAAACCCACACCCGGTGTGGAATGTCTCACTTTACCAATCCAATCATCAACTTTATGTCCGGGTAATTGACCACCTTCACCTGGTTTTGCGCCTTGCGCCATTTTAATCTGTAATTCATCTGCTTCAGTAAGGTACTGACTGGTTACACCAAACCTGGCAGATGCCACTTGTTTGATAGATGACCGCATGGAATCGCCGTTGGGTAGTGGCTCATACCTGATTTCATCTTCTCCACCTTCGCCGGTATTGCTTTTGGCACCTAACCTGTTCATGGCAATAGCCAATGTTGTGTGGGCTTCCCATGAGATGGATCCAAAAGACATGGCTCCGGTAGCAAACCTTTTATAAATTGATTCTTCAGATTCTACCTCATCAATGGAAATAGCTGACTTGAGTGGTTTGAAATCAAACATGCTCCTGAGCGTGCAAGCCTTCTCACTCTGCTCGTTTACAAGCTTGGAGTATTTTTTGAAAACACCGTAATCTCCGCTTCGGGTAGAATGTTGCAGCAGGTGAATGGTCTGTGGATTGAATAAATGAAATTCACCTTTTCTTTTCCACTGGTAAACACCACCAACCGGCAACCTGTCTACCGGAATACTTTTTCTGCTGAAACCAAGATTATGCTTGGCAAGGGCTTCCCTGGCTATTTCATCAAGCCCCATGCCTTCAATTCTAGACACGGCACCCGTAAAATATTTGTCTACTACTTCCTTGTTTAAGCCGATAATCTCGAATATTTGTGCACCTTGGTATGATTGCAACGTTGAAATGCCCATTTTGGAAAAGACCTTCAGCAATCCCTCGTTGACAGCCTTGATATAATTCTTTTTGAGCTTTTCAGGATCAAGTTCAGTATCAATCTTACCGGTTAGGCGCATATCCCTGATAGATGACAATGCGAGGTAAGGATTGATGGCAGTGGCGCCAAAGCCAAGCAGGCAAGCAAAATGATGGACTTCAAATACATCTCCTGCTTCCACAATAATACCCACTTTTCCCCTGTATCCCTTTCTGATCAGGTGGTGGTGAATGGCTGCTGTTGAAAGGAGCGAGGGGATAGGTGCGTGGTCTGAATCAATAGCCCTGTCTTGCAGGATGAGAACTTCAAAACCATCCTCCGCTGCGTCAACGGCATACCTACAAATCCTATCTAGGGCCTTTTTTAATGAACCTGGCTGACCATCTGCCCTGAAGTAGCATTGCAGCGTTTTTGCCTGAAAAATTCCGGTATCTATACTCCTGATTTTCTCCAGGTCTTTATTGGTGAGCACAGGATGTTTGAGCGCAACGGTATGACAGCTGAGCGGGTCTTCGTTCAACATATTGCCGTTATTCCCAACAAAAGTTGCTAGAGACATGACCAGCCTTTCTCGTATCGGGTCAATCGGTGGATTGGTTACCTGTGCAAAAAGTTGTTTAAAATAACTGCTCAGGTGCTGAGGCTGATCACTCAGTATGGCAAGAGGGATATCTGTTCCCATAGACCCAATGGGTTCTTTGCCGTCTACTGCCATGGGGGCAATGATGGACTCCAAATCTTCAGAAGAGTAGCCAAATGCTTTCTGGTATTTAAATACCTGATCATGTTCCAGATGTGTGAACATGACCCTGGGCTCAGGTAATTCATTGAGCCTTATCTTGTATTTATTCAGCCATTCACTATAAGGTTGCTGGCTGCAAATTTTACCTTTCAGTTCATCATCACTGATGATTCGCCCTTCTTCCATGTCAACAACAAACATCTTGCCTGGCTGAAGCCTGCCTTTTTCAATGATTAGGGCTGGATCTACAGGGAGAGCACCGGTTTCTGATGCCATGATTACCCTGTCATCTGATGTTACACAATATCTTGATGGCCTGAGTCCGTTTCGGTCTAATGTTGCGCCAATCATCGTTCCATCTGTGAAGGAGATTGATGCTGGTCCGTCCCAGGGCTCCATGATCGAGGCATGGTATTCGTAAAACGCTTTTTTTACCGGATCCATGCTTTCATTACCATCCCAGGCTTCAGGAATCAGCATCATCATCACATGGGGTAATGAGCGCCCGGTCATAGTCAGTAATTCTATCATGTTATCCAAACTGGCAGAATCACTCTGGCTTCCTGAGATGACAGGCAGAATCATATCCATTTCTTCTTTGGTGAAGTATGGAGATGTAAAGCCTTTTTCATTCGTCTTTATCCAGTTGAGGTTTCCCTGCAGTGTATTGATTTCACCATTGTGGGCAATATACCTGAATGGCTGGGCCAATTTCCAAGAAGGGAATGTATTGGTGGCAAACCTGGAATGCACCAATCCGAGGGCAGATACTAGTTTTTTATTGCTGAGATCAGGAAAATAGGATCTTACCTGGTGACTGGTAAGCTGGCCCTTGTAAACAATTATCTTATAGGATAAAGAGGCAATGTAAAAACCAATAGGGTCTTTTTTTGCTGAATTGTTGATGAGGTGACTGGCATAATTGCGCAATACAAAAAGCTTTCTTTCAAAAGCCATGGGATCGGTGATATGATCTGGACAGGCTATGAACACCTGCTCCATCTCCGGTTCAACTGATCTTGCCGTATTTCCGATACCTTCAGGATTAACAGGTACCTTTCGCCATGCAAGTATATCGAGCCCCAATTCTTCAGCGCACCTCACAAAAATATCCCTTGATTCTTCCCTGAGCCTGACTTCTTTTGGAAAAAAAACAGATCCTACACCATACCTGCCATAAGCGGGCAGATGAACACCTAGTTTCAGACACTCATCAAAAAAGAATGCATGGGGAGTTTGAATAAGAATGCCCGCTCCGTCTCCGGTGTTACTTTCACATCCACAAGCTCCCCTGTGTTCCATATTCTCAAGGATGGTGAGTGCATCCGATACTACCTGGTGGTTTTTATTGCCTTTGATATTTGCAACAAATCCAATGCCACAGGCATCTCTTTCAAATTCTGCACGGTAAAGTCCCCGATTTCTTGCCATAAGAAAACAGTTTTTTTAATAAAATCTAATAATATAGCACTTAAGATGAAAATTATTCAAATAAGGGGCAAGCTGTCAGTTGAATTTACGACAATACAATCATTCTTTGAAAAAAAAGTAATTAAAAATGTAAAAATGATCAACTTTTTATTCCTGGTAACTGCTCACGGGTTCACAGGTGCAAATGAGGTTTCTGTCTCCAAAAGTGTTATTTACTCTTCCGATTGTTGGCCAGAACTTGTTGTTATTCAGGTAAGAAATAGGAAAAGCGGCACTTTCTCTTGAGTAAGGTCTGTCCCACTCAGACCTGCAAATAACTGATTGCGTATGTGGTGCCCTTTTGAGTGCATTATTTTTCCGGTCAGCTATTCCTGTTTCAATTTCCCTTATTTCCTGTCTTATAGATAACATGGCATCACAAAACCTATCCAATTCACCTTTATCCTCACTTTCAGTTGGTTCTATCATAATTGTGCCTGGCACTGGGAAACTCATGGTTGGTGCATGGAATCCATAATCCATCAGGCGTTTGGCAAGATCTTCTGCTTCTATATCTGCATTTTTCTTGAATGGCCTGAGGTCTACAATGAATTCATGGGCACAAGTTCCGTTTGTTCCCAGGTAGAGAATGTCAAATTGATCCATAAGCCGAGCTTTCATGTAATTGGCATTCAAGATAGCGTAAGCAGTGGCATCTTTTAAACCACTTGCGCCAAGCATCCTGATATAGCCATAACTGATGAGCAGAATGCTGGCACTTCCATACGGTGCAGCACTCACGGCAGTATTTCCTTTTGTAAGGTCCTGGTGTCCATTTTCAAATGCCGAGTGTCCTGGTAAAAATGGCGCGAGGTGTGCTTTTACACAAATCGGCCCCATACCTGGGCCACCTCCACCATGGGGGATGGCAAAAGTCTTGTGTAGGTTTAGGTGACATACATCTGCTCCAATCAAACCGGGAGCGGTAAGCCCGACCTGTGCATTCATATTCGCTCCATCCATATAAACCTGTCCACCGTGCTCATGAATAATGGCAGTAATCTCTTTAACCGTTTCTTCATAAACACCATATGTACTTGGGTAAGTGATCATGATTCCGGAAAGGTTATCGCTATGCTGGATAGCTTTTTGCTTGAGGTCTTCCAGATCGATATATCCGTTTTCCAGTGCTTTAACAACCACTACCTTCATGCCTGCCATCACAGCTGAAGCGGGATTGGTACCATGAGCTGAAATAGGAATCAGCATGACATTTCTATGGTGATCGCCTCTAGACAGGTGATAGCCTCTTATAGCCAGTAATCCTGCATACTCTCCCTGTGCACCGCTGTTTGGCTGAAGACTGCAGGCATCAAATCCGGTAATTTCACAGAGGTATTTTGAAAGTTCATTCAAAATATAGGTATATCCTCCTGTCTGGCTTGCCGGTGCAAATGGATGAATCTGGCTCCAGCAAGACCAGCTCAATGGCATCATTTCAGATGCTGCATTCAGTTTCATCGTACAACTTCCCAAGGAAATCATGGAAGTATTCAGTGATAAATCCTTGTTCTCAAGAAATTTGATGTAACGCATCATCTTGCTTTCGCTGTGATAGCTGTTGAACACGGGATGTAACAGAAAGGATGAAACCCTTACAAGATCCTGTGGGATACTGTTTACAGCCGCTTGATCTTCAAATGAGAACTGCACAGCGCCATTATCATTAAAACATTCCAGTAGTTTGATCAGCGAGGCTGAATTGGTTGTTTCATCAAAGCTGATACCAACCTGATTAGCACTGATTAACCTTAAATTAATTCCCTTTTCTGCATGTTTTTCAACAAAACTATTTGCATCATTTTTTTCTACCACGATGGTATCAAAAAAATGAGGAGCAATCAATTTGTATCCCAGATCAGTCAGGCTTTTTGCAGCGGCATTGGCATATTGTGCAGTTCTGGTGGCGATCTTTTTGAGTCCGTTCGGACCATGATAAACCGCATACATGGCTGCCATGTTGGCTAATAGGGCCTGTGCAGTGCAAATATTTGATGTAGCTTTCTCTCTCTTGATATGTTGTTCGCGGGTCTGTAGTGCCATGCGAAGGGCCCTGTTGCCGTCTGCATCAATGCTGATGCCAATGATTCGGCCTGGTAAATTGCGCTTAAACTCATCTTTTGCCGCAAAAAAAGCTGCGTGGGGTCCGCCATATCCCATTGGTACACCAAAGCGTTGCGCAGAACCACAAGCTACATCAGCGCCCAATTCTCCGGGGGAAGTGATCAATGTTAAAGCCAGTAAATCGGTCGTCATCACTACGTATGCACCAACTTGGTGGACTTTTTCAATAAATGCCTTTGGATTTTCGAGCGCTCCCAGGTTATTGGGATATTGAATCAGTGCACCAAAATAGCTATTGTCTAATTCAGCAGTGGCAGCATCTCCGGTAACTATTTCAATCCCAATGGGCAATGCACGGGTTATCAGCAAGTCGAGGGTCTGCGGAAAACATTGATTGTCTACAAAAAATTTAGGGCGATCAATACTGTCCTGCTTGTTTAATGCATTGAAAAACATGGTCATCGCTTCAGCCGCTGCTGTGGCCTCATCGAGTAAAGATGCATTGGCAATAGGTAAACCGGTTAGGTCGGTTACCATGGTTTGAAAGTTTAGCAGACTTTCCAGCCTTCCCTGTGCAATTTCTGCCTGATAGGGTGTGTACTGGGTATACCAACCTGGGTTTTCAAAAATATTTCTGAGGATGACACTTGGGGTGTAAGTGCCATAGTAGCCTTGACCAATGAAGTTGTGAACAACCCGGTTCATGGCTCCGATTTCCCTGATATGTTCAAGATAGGCTGCTTCAGACATCGCAGAAGGTATAGCCAGGGAATCATGATTACGGATATTCGAAGGAACAGTTTTGTCAATTAATGCATCGAGACTTTTTTCACCAATTACCCCAAGCATTTCAGCTTCTTCATGTGCAGTTGGGCCAATATGTCTTCCTCTGAACTCATTTTCCTGTTGTGATAAAAGTTGCATGTATTACTTTTTAAATTAAGAGCATGTGAAACAAAGATTTGCAAAGTTAATCACAAGGTGGCAGCATTTTATGTCTTTGTACATCAAAATGACTGAATGTGGATTAAATGGTGAAACAATGCCTGATTTTAAACCAAGTGCTTAATTTTGATACATGGATGAGGAGCTATTAAAAAACTGGGAAAAGCGAACAGTCGAAAGGGGGAAGGTCTATAAGACTTACCTGAACAGGATTAATCCGAAGAAAGCTATACCTAAATTACCGCAATTGCATGACCTCGCATTTGAAAAAGTTGATTGCCTATCCTGCGGGAATTGTTGTAAAGGATATTCTCCAAGGTTTAAAACCCCGGATATTAAAAGGATCAGTAAGTATGTTGGACTGCGCGAGGGGAGCTTCATTGATAAATACCTCAAAATAGATTCAGATGGAGATTATGTGTTACAGCAAACACCCTGTCCCTTTCTTGGATCTGATAATTATTGTTCTATTTATGCTGAAAGGCCGTCTGATTGCAGGAGGTTTCCATATACTGATGAAGATGTTTTTGTAAAAAGAACAGCCATCACCTTAAAAAATGTAAGTTTTTGTCCTGCTGCTTATTTCGTTATTGAGAAATTAATGGAATCAAATCCCTGATCAGTATGTAATTTTTTTCACAAGTGGTGCTTTGATCCAGGTATAAAGTACTACACCAAGTGTCATGGTGCCCCCAAAAACTACAGCAGGAACAACCCCCAATAATCTGGCTGCAAATCCACTTTCAAAAGCACCCAGTTCATTGGATGAAATGATGAATATGCTGTTTAAAGCAGACACGCGTCCTTTCATTTCATCAGGCGTTTTCAATTGAAGAACAGAAGATCTGATAATGATGCTGATGCCATCAAGTAAACCAGATAGTAAAAGTGCTGCAAAGGAAATCCAGAAGTATTCAGATAAACCAAAAATAATCATCATCGCACCAAAGCCACCAACGCACAACAACATTGTTTTACCCTGGTTTTTTCGCATGGGGATGAAATTGATGACAAGCATTACCAGGATTGCTCCTATACCGGGAGCTGCTCTTAAAATTCCCAGTCCTTCGGGCCCGGTTTTTAGAATAACATCTGAGAAGTAGGGGAGCAGGGCCGTAGCGCCTCCAAAGAATACTGCAAAAAGGTCTAGGGAAATTACACCGAGAATTTCCTTTGTTTTCCATACAAAACGGAAACCCTCCCTGATACTTTTTAACATGGTTTCCTTTTTTACAATAGCTACAGGTGGTTTGGATGGGATACGAAATAA
>JBDLUZ010000080.1:0-12194 GCA_039805045.1 Bacteroidota bacterium
GCTCATCAAACAACCTGTTAACGAGATGGCCCATGGCATAATACCTGACCATTTCTTTATAGGCTTCATATGCTTTCCGAACTTTTAAAACCACCACCTTACGCTTACTGTTTTCAAATCCATCAGCAAGCACTTCAAGTCCATCAACCATTGAATCTCCAGAACCCAGCAATTCCTCCCCTTTCTGAATACATTTTTCATCAGCTGGAATGGATTTACCTGCTTGCCTGAAATAGGCTTTTCCTGTGAATAATCTCAGGTAATGGAGGGCATCGAAAATTTCATTCACACTATCAGGGGCAAGACTATTGTATTCAAGTGAAAGTTCTTTTACTTTCCTTGCATCACGATCCTTGTATTTCCATTCATTGCGCTGCAATGCATAATAATTGTATTGAAACCAGTATGCCGGCAATATCCGCAGTTCATTTGAAGTAGGGTCATTGATTACCAATGAAAACGGAACCGGGATATTCAATTCAAATGGAAAATCACCTTTTGCCAACAATGTAAATGATGCGAACCTGGAGTTGTGCTTCAGACTCACACACAAGCCGGGCCAGAATCCCCTGCCGGCAATCAGTTCACCATCGGCACCTCTGGAATTGTGATTTGAACCAATAGTTGCCCCGGCAGCCACATTTGTTTGCCCCATCAGCAGAGAGGCACACAAAAAAGAGTTGTTATGATGCTGCTCATGGAAAGGATATATGAGCGAATTCAATACTTCACAACAGGAGATGGTTGCATTATTCCCGAGGTAGGAATTGATAAGTCTGGCACCATATTTTAATTGCGAGTGGGATGCCATAAAAAAACGTACTGCTTTGACACCATAAAAGATCCGGCATCCAACTCCAACAATGCCATTAACCAGTTCCACACCCTCACCAATTTGTGTATTGGCATCCTCTGTGCTGTTGATGGTAACATTTTTTATTTTGTTTGCGCCTTTGATATAAGCATCACTGCCTATCAGCACATCCTTGATCATTTTACAATTCTTGATAACCGTTCTGTCTCCTATTTTCCCATAATGCCCATGTTTGTCGTCAAACCGGCTGATGGTAAACTGATAAAAAGCCTCCATCAAAGCCTCGTCATCCCGGTATTTAGACCACAAATAAGCGTCTGCAGGTAACATACCATTGAAAGTCAATACTTTCCTTCCCCCATTTTCATTACAGAGCTCCAGCCAGATCCGGGAGCTTTCAGACTCACCCTGTTTTACAACACCATTGCCGAACTTTGCAGTACTGGTGATGGCTAATTCATTGACATTGGCAATCATCACATCATTACCCACAACATAATGTGAAAAATAATTGACATTGTGAATACATACATTGTCTCCAAAATCGCAACTGATGATGGTCGAATTATACAAACCAACAGGCAAAATCAAATCATGAAACTCAAGTGAAAAGGGCTCCAGCATGCCAATCCGCACAAGTCCGAAAAAACTGCAGTTCTTAACCAGCTGGGGATCAAATTTTTCAGAAACAAGGATATGATTCCAGTTATCTGATGTATTGTTATTACGAACCAGTATTTCTATTTCTGATGCAGTCAGACTTCTGTAGGCAATACCGCTTTTATTGTACTTATTGCGGAGGTAATATTCATCAGCACCTTGAGGAAGGTAATCTTGACCAATAAATCCATAACCTATTGCAGAAACAGGTTGTTTGGTGATTTTATTCATAGGAAATTTATTCTACGGTTACACTTTTAGCAAGGTTCCTTGGACGGTCAACATCCAGCCCTCTCGCAACACCAATGTAATAGGAAAGCAACTGAAGTGGTATCACGTTCAGAATGGGCGCAATCAGTTCATCTGTTTCCGGAACGGGAATCAGGTCTGCATTAAGCGCATCAACAGTTTCATCACCTTCAGTAATAACAGCGATAAGCCTTCCTTTACGGGCATTTATCTCCTGCATGTTGCTCACAACTTTTTCGTGGTAAGCATCTTTTGTGGCTACAAACAAGACAGGCAACTGGTCATCAACGAGGGCAATCGGACCATGTTTCATTTCTGCGGCAGGATAACCTTCAGCATGTATGTAAGATATTTCTTTCAGCTTCAATGCCCCTTCAAGTGCTACCGGAAAATTATATCCACGCCCCAAAAACAAAAAGCTCGTTGCCGCGGCATGTTTCAATGCAATTTCACGAATGGTTGTACTGTCTGAAAGAATACGCTCAACCTTTCCGGGCACATCATTTAATTCACCCATCAGGTGAAGAAATCGCTCCTGTGAAATTGATTTTTTTTCTTTTGCAATTTTAAGGGCAATCATGGTCAGCACAACAAGTTGAGCGGTAAATGCCTTTGTACTCGCCACGCCAATTTCCGGTCCTGCATGGGTATAGGCACCAGCATGTGAAACCCGCGCAATGGAAGATCCCACTACATTAAGTACACCAAAAATCAAGGCGCCCTGTTCTTTTGCTTTTTCTATGGCCACCAGCGTGTCCGCTGTTTCACCACTCTGCGAAATGGCAAAAATCACATCCCCTTTATTGACTATTGGATTTCTGTATCTGAATTCAGACGCGTACTCAACTTCTACAGGAATACGGCAAAGCTCTTCAATAATGTATTCTGCAACAAGACCCGCATGCCAGCTGGTTCCGCAGGCAATGATGATGATGCGGTTGGCATGCATCAGCTGATCGATATGCTGTTGCACCCCGGCCATCACAATTTCCCCTTTACCCATGTCTAGCCTTCCCCTCAGGCAATCAAAGATGGTTTGCGGCTGCTCATGTATTTCCTTCAGCATGAAATGATCATATCCCCCTTTTTCAATGGCAGCCAATTCAAGATCAAGTTGCTGCACAAACGGGGTAATTACTTCATTACCCAGGTTTTTCAATAAAAGCTCATCACCTTTTATGATAGCCAATTCATAGTCATTGATATAAACCACTTGACGTGTATATTCCACAATTGGGGAAGCATCAGACGCCAGAAAATGCTCATTTTCGCCAATACCAATTACAAGCGGACTACCCTTTCTTGCGGCGATAAGCGTATCCGGATTTTCTTTGTCGAGCAGCACAATTACATAAGCCCCCACTACCCGCTTCAAAGCAATACGCACGGCCTCTTCAAGGGAACAGTCATTGTTGATTAAAATATCATCAATGAAATTAAGCAGCACTTCTGTATCGGTATCACTTTTAAAAACATATCCCCTGGATGACAAATCCTTTTTCAATGCAGCATAATTCTCGATGATGCCATTGTGAATCATGGCGAGTCTGCCACTTGCAGATAAATGGGGATGCGCATTCCTGTCACTGGGCTCTCCATGCGTAGCCCAACGGGTATGCCCTATGCCAATGGATGCTGTCAATGATTGTCCGTCAAGAAAAGACTCCAGCTCAGCCACTTTCCCCTGCTTCTTATAAAGATTTAAATCGCCATCAAGCAAGGCTACACCTGAACTGTCGTAACCACGGTATTCAAGTCTTTTTAATCCTTTCAGGATTATTGGGTAGGCTTCTTGGTGTCCAACATAGGCTACTATTCCACACATTCTTTAGGGGTTTGATTAGGGTGCGAAATTAATCCAGAGAAAACAGAATAGTAACTACTAAAGCATGTAGAATATGACGTAAAATGTTAAAAATCAAGAATTAACAACAACCTTGATAAAAATTATTACTTAAGTATCCTATCTTTTTTAAAAATAATAGCAATGGAGCCGCCAGGACCAGCCAACCAGATTTTTCCATCACCGGGGGTGCTACCCATCACATGGAAAGGCTTGTCTGAAATATGCCTCCATGTATTTCCGCTATCCTCAGAAAAATCAATACCGGAAGTGCCGCAGGCAAATAAATCTTGCCCGTTGAGGTAAACAACATGACTCTTGTAGCCGGCAGGTGAAACAACCGGAGGATTAAATATCAGTCTGTCTTCTTTAAAAGAAAAAAGAAGCATGGAGCTATCCCTTTCTTTTGGAGATGCAAAATCACCACCAAAAATGATACCCGACTGTCCATCAGGATGTACGGCGATTCCATTGGCACCAGAAGAATTTCTGCCAGACCTGAGTGGCAGGAGAAAACTGGTGTTTTTGATGAAAAACCTAGACTGCATCCCACCAGAAACAATGGCTGCTTCCCATTCATGCAAATCATTTCTGGCGAAACTGGCAGCAGCCGTCTTCACAAAACCAACATTGGAACCACTGGATGCAAAAAAAGCCTCACCATCAGTTAACTCAGGACCTTCCAAGACCTGCCAGGTATCCCCCGCATTGCTGGTCTTGGCAAGGTATGCTCGTCCCACGATAGGATCCCCAACCACCAATCCACTCTTTCCGTGGAACGACATAGCATCCAGAAACATACCCGGTCTTTTATCTTCCAAAACCATTGACCATGTTTTGCCACCGTCTCTTGTTTTGAGTATTACAGCTGGTGTATCGATGGCCATAATTATGGCAGTTTCAGCATCAAATGCCTCTACATCCCTGAAGTCACGTTTCTCGTATCCTGGAACCTGAATCCAGTCGAAATGCAATCCGCCATCAACTGTTCTGGCAACCATGCCATTGCTGCCACTCGCCCAGACCACCTTTTCATTAACAACAGATAATCCCCTGATTGATATCTTTCTGCCTTCTTCAAGCATCCGCAATTCCTGTGCCTGTATATTTCCCAAAAAAAGTGAAAAAACAATCAGTTTTGTTAACAGGCAATGGCAGTTCAATTTGAATTGAGTTTTTTTCAACGCGTATTTTATTTCTGTCTTGCTAATTTAAGGGAAAAGTTTACGTCGCCTGAAGACAATTGTTTAGATTTAGCATCAAATAAGCATTACAGAACCAACCAACTTCTTTTATATGTTCAAAAAAACAATACAACTGCTGATAATGGCTTCTTTCCTTTCTTTATCAGCCCAAAATCAGGAAATGAAAAGCAACACGATAACTGTTACTAAAAATGGTGTGCTTGAAGGAATGGTGGAAAATGATCAGGTCATCAGCTTCAAGGGTATCCCTTTTGGACAACCTCCTGTGGGTGATTTGAGGTGGAAAGCACCCGTTCCAGCTGCAAAGTGGGAAGGAGTCAGAACTGCAAAACAATTCGGTCCGCGCGCCATGCAGGCCAATATCTTTTCAGACATGGTTTTCCGCGCCAGCGGAACTTCTGAAGATTGCCTTTACCTCAATGTGTGGACACCTGCCCAAAAAGGGAAAAAGAAGCTCCCCGTGCTGGTTTACTATTATGGAGGCGGATTCGCCGCCGGTGATGGATCTGAGCCCCGGTATGATGGTACAGCAATGGCTGCAAAAGGGATGGTTGCCGTAACCGTAAATTACAGACTTGGCATTTTCGGCTTTATGGCCCACCCAGAATTAAGCAGGGAAACATCCTACAATGGCTCAGGAAACTATGGATTGATGGATCAGGCGCTGGCCTTGCAATGGGTATATGACAATATTGAAGCCTTCGGAGGAGATCCTAAAAAAATAACCATCGCAGGGGAATCTGCAGGTTCCATTTCTGTCAGTGCCCTTATGGCGTCGCCTTTATCGAGACACCTGATTGCGGGAGCGATTGGAGAAAGCGGATCCATCATGGGTGCCCTTCCTGCAATGCCCGTGGCAGAAGTTGAAAAAAACGGAAAAGCTTTCGAAGCTGCAGCAGGCGCTACTTCACTGAATGAGCTGAGGAAAATGCCTGCAGACAGTGTGTTAGCCAAAGTCATGAAATTCGGAGCCTTTCGCTTTAACAGGTCTGTTGACGGCTATTTTTTCCCAAAGGAACCGGCAGCTATTTATGCTGCGGGTGAACAGGCCCGGGTGCCCTTGTTGCTGGGTTGGAACAGTGAGGAATCAGGAGCCAGAGCCGTTATGGGCAACGACAAGATGACGGTCGAAAATTTCAAAAAAAATGTCACCAAACTCTATGGCAATGATGCCCCAGGCATCTTGGCAGTTTACGCTCCCGAATCAGATGCAGCCGTAGAACCAACAGCAAGAGCATTGGCAGGAGACCGTTTCATTTCCTACAGCACCTGGAAATGGGCAGATATGCATAAGCAAACCAAACAACCTGTATACCGGTATCATTATGAAAGACCCAGACCAGGTAACAATGCCGGCGCAGCTCACTCTGCAGAAATTGAATATGCCATGGGCAACCTCGACGGCAATAAAGCTTTTGCATGGACGGCAGACGACTATGCCGTTTCAAAGATTATGCAGGCATTTTTTGTCAACTTCATCAAAACAGGAAATCCGAATGGCAAAGGTTTACCCCAATGGGACAAAATGACAATGGATTCTGCTCCTGCTGTTATGCGGATTGATGTGTTGACAAAGTCTGAAATCTCTCCGTATGAGAATCGTTATCAAACCCTCGACAGACTTGCACAAAAAAAATAAACCATGATCCTTTTTTTGCGCCTTCAATTTCGTTCAACCATACTAACCCTGATTGCTGTTTTCGCTTTCAATTGTACACATGCACAGCAAACTGCTGTCATCAGCACCAAAACTGGAAAAATTAGTGGTGCTCAAAGTAAGGACGGAAAAATAGTTTCTTTCAAAGGAATTCCGTTTGCTGCTCCACCTGTAGGAGCCTTGCGCTGGAAAGCGCCACAACCTGCTGAGAAATGGAAGGGCATAAAAGACTGCTCAAAGTTCAGTGCCAGCCCCATGCAACCCAAGCCAGTTCCATTCAGCATGTGGTCATCAGAATTCCTCATTCCGGAGGAACCCATCAGCGAAGACTGCCTGTACCTGAATGTATGGACCGCCAGCAAGAAGGCCGGAAACAAAAAACCCGTATTGGTCTGGATTTATGGAGGAGGCTTCAGCAGTGGCGGCAGCGCATGCCCCATCTACGACGGCGAAGCCCTCGCCCGCAAAGACATTGTAGTTGTAAGCCTTAACTACAGGGTAGGCATTTTTGGATTTTTTGCTCACCCAGACCTTTCATCAGATGGTGAAAAAAGTGGCAACTTCGGGTTACTCGACCAGATTGCTGCACTCAAGTGGGTTAAAGAAAATATCGGCGCTTTTGGTGGTGATCCGGCACAAGTAACGATAGCCGGACAATCAGCAGGTTCCATGAGCGTCAACGCCCTGGTTGCTTCCCCGCTGGCCGCAGGATTGTTTGATAAGGCAATCGGACATAGCGGAGCAAACTTCACCAGTTCCAACCCCACAAAGGAGATGGCTGAATCAGAAGTCAGACTTACACTGAAAACACTCGGATCTGCAAGGCTGGAAGACCTGAGAAAAATGGATGCCACAATCCTCATGAACAAAGGCAATGGCATGCGCAGACCCTATATTGACGGCCATGTGCTTCCAGAACAGGTGGCCGACCTGTACGCAACGGGCAAACAAAACAAGGTTGCCCTGCTGCATGGTTGGAATGAAGATGAGGGACTGGTTTTTGGACCCATCAAAAATGCCACTGATTTCGTTAATGACCTGCGGAACAATTATGGCAGGAATGCAGATTTCCTAATCGGACAATACCGTGCAGCCAATGATTTTGAAGCAGCACAAGCACAACTTGACTTATCTCGGGACCAGCTGTTCGGCTTGCAGGGTTATTTGTGGCTGGAGGCTCAACAAAGCCAAAAACTTCCCGTTTATGCATACCGGTTCAAAAGAATTGTGCCAGCTACTGGAGCATACAAAAAATTCAAGGCCTTCCACACCGGCGAAGTACCATACGCATTCAACAACCTCCGCTTTGTAAATCGACCTTGGGAAAAAGCTGACCACCAGCTTGCTGAAACCATGTCTGGATACTGGGTTAATTTCGTGAAAACAGGAAATCCCAATGGCAAAGAACTTCCTCCATGGCCAGCTTACCAAAGTAATGAAAAGCAAATAATCATCCTGGACGAAAACATCAGTCACAAACCGATGCCTGATGCGGAAAGACTGGATCTGCTTTTGAAAATCATGCAGGCATGTAAATCAAACTAATTTTTTCTCATTTACTTTTATTTAAACATGATCCCATGCAATACCGCAGACTCGGCAAAACAGCATTGAATGTTTCCGTCATCGGTTTCGGCGCTTCACCACTCGGCCTGGCTGAAGAACGACTTGGGGAAGCCCTGAAAGGCAAAAGGGACAAGGTTATACTCGCAACCAAATGCGGGAGGTATGGATTGAGGGACTTCGACTTTTCTTATCAGCGTATCCTCGACAGTGCCGACGAATCACTTGCCAGGCTGCAGACAGACCATGTTGACCTGATGCAGCTACACGACATTGAATTTGGAACGAAGGAACAGGTCCTCAATGAGGCAATACCTGCACTATACGAAATCAAAAAATCAGGTAGGGCCCGCTATATAGGCATCACAGGATTGCCTGTCAACTACCTGGCAGAAATAGCCCGTCAGGTTGATATTGACACTATTTTGTCTTGGGCGCATTACAACCTTTTACAAGACGAAATCAACAAAGAACTTGTGCCCTTATCGAAAGAAAGGGATCTTGGGTTGATGAACGCTGCTCCCCTGCTGCAGCGCATTCTTTCTGACGCATCCATTCCATCTTGGCACAATGCACCTGCAGGCATGCAGGCCATGCAGGTACCACTGCAAGCATGCTGTGCTAAATTTGGACTTAAACTCAGTGACGTAGCCATTGCTTTTGCAACTGCACACCCGGATATTGCGAGCACCATCATAGGCATGTGTGATACAGTGAATTTAAGCAACAATATAAAAGCATTGGAAACCCAGATACCCAAAGAATT
The DNA here is from genome assembly GCA_039805045.1 of Bacteroidota bacterium. Taxonomy (GTDB): domain Bacteria; phylum Bacteroidota; class Bacteroidia; order Chitinophagales; family Chitinophagaceae; genus Pollutibacter. The sequence goes on from JBDLUZ010000080.1 coordinate 8,758, forward strand.
GCTTGAAGAGATTGAAGTACTGGTTGCTCCCGTTAAAAACAGCATGTGGTTTGAAGGCATGCCTGAAAATAATATTCCCACAAAAAACAATCGCCCGTGAAAGCGCTTTACCTGACTGCCGTAGGGAAAACGGAATTGAGAGAAATTGACAAACCCACACCCAAACCGGATGAAGTTTTACTGAAAATCAGCCATGTGGGATTTTGCGGAGGAGACCTGAATGGTTTCAAAGGATTGTTTGAGCTACAGGAGTATCCCAATATACTTGGGCATGAAGTAGGTGGAATCATCGTTGAAAAAGGGGATAATGTTCCTGCATCCCTTACCATCGGAACCAATGCCACCATTTACCCCTATCAGCATTGTGGAAAATGCATTGCCTGCAGAAAAGGAAGGATCAATGCCTGCCAAGACAATAAAACCATGGGTGTACGCAGGCCGGGTGCCATGACCGAGTATATCACCATCCATTGGCAACTGGTGTATCCCTCAGCATCCCTCTCTTTGAGGGAATTGGCATTGGTGGAGCCTTTGACCGTTGGCTTTCATGCGGCATCCCGAGGCAGGGTTTCTGCAGATGATACCGTTGCAGTCTTGGGCTGCGGCATGGTAGGCCTGGGGGCACTCGCTTCCGCCGTAAACCGCGGAGCCAAAGTCATTGCGATAGATATTGATCCCAGCAAACTGGATATCGCCATCAAAATCGGAGCGACGGCTACCATCAACCCCAAAGAACAGGATCTTCACCAAGCATTACTTGACATAACAGGCGGTGATGGTCCGGATGTGATCATAGAAGCCGTGGGCAGTGCCCTGACCTATCGGATGGCCGTTGATGCCGTGGCCTACACCGGCAGGGTGGTTTGCATTGGCTATGCCAAACAGGCTGTTGAATTCAATACCGGCCTGTTTGTTAGGAAAGAAATTGAGATTTTAGGGTCCCGCAATTGCACCACAGAATTTCCAGAAGTCATCCAATACCTTGAGCAGGGGCGTTTTCCGGTAGATGAGGTAATCAGCAAGACCGTGCCCCTTGAAAACGCGGGAGAGGCTTTGGCCCAATGGGCAAACCATCCGGATGGTATCACCAAGATTATGGTAGACCTTCAAATTGGCGTACAATGATTAAATCTGCCGTCACCATTACACTGGTAGGTCAACTCCAAACAGGGCCCTGGATTTATTGGCATGACTTGGAGGGAAACATCAGCCGGGCAGCTGCCCTTGGCTTTGATGCCATCGAACTGTTCACACCCGCAGCAGATTCCATCCCGATAGACCAGCTCAGGGATTTGCTTGCCCAATACAATATAACTCTAGCAGCAGTTGGGACAGGCGCCGGCAAGGTCATACACGGACTCAGTCTTACAGACCCCGATCCTTCGGTGCGCAACCATGCTGTTGCATTTATTGAATCCATGATGCGTTTTGGAGCAGCCTTCGGGTCCCCCGCCATCATCGGCTCCATGCAGGGCAGTGTTGCTCCAAGGATGGAAAGACAAGAGGTACTCAGTTGGTTGGCAGTCGGACTCACCAGGTTGAACAACCTGGCAGGACAGCTGGGAGTTAAGTTGATTTATGAACCACTGAACCGCTACGAAACCAACCTGTTCAATACCCTGGCTGATGGAGCCGCTTTCCTTGTAAGGCATCAGCTTGGGCACACCCGCCTGCTAGCGGATTGCTTCCACATGAACATCGAAGAGGATGATCTGGCAGCAAGTATCAGCCAACACATCCCCCATATCGGGCATGTTCATTTTGCAGACAGCAACAGGAAACCCGTTGGCTTTGGGCACACGGACTTTACCTCTATTGCCGAAGCCCTGATCAAAGGAGGGTATTCCGGGTATGTGTCAGCCGAAGCTTTCCCCTGGCCCGATTCCGATCAGGCTGCTGCACAAACCATTCAATCTTTTCAACAATATTTCAGACAACCAAAGCTTTAACCCATATGCAAAGATTTTGCCTTGCCCTTGACCTCGTAGACAATCCCGAGATGATCAAGGAATACGAACACCACCATGCCCCCGGGAGTGCTTGGCCAGAAGTGACACAACATGACATTGACGCGGGCATTCAAAACATTGAAATCTTCCGTACCGGCAACAGGATGTTCATGATCCTGGAAACAGATGACGATTTCACCTTTGAAAAAAAAGCGGCATTTGATGCCACCAATCCCAAAATTGCCGATTGGGAGCAACTCATGTGGCAATACCAACAACCCCTCCCCTGGGCAAAACCCGGAGAAAAATGGGTGCTGATGGATCGGATTTTCAAATCCTGATGCAAGCAACATATTTTATCAATCACTTATACATTATATTTTTTTATATGTATACTTTTGCATTGACTTTTCAATTTTTTTAAGGAATTTCGCACCAATAATTGAATATAAAGAAATCAATTCTCAACTTTAACCTAATAAATCAAAAATCATGTCACTTGTCAAATTGGAGTACATTTGGTTGGATGGTTACAAACCCACCCAAAGCCTCAGGAGCAAAACCAGCCAGTTTGGATATGTGGTCTTTTGACGGATCTTCCACTGAGCAAGCTCCCGGCGGTTCCTCTGATTGTTTGCTGAAGCCAGTCTACATGGTTAATGATCCCCAGCGTAAGAACGCTTACCTGGTGATGTGTGAAGTAATGAATGCCGATGGTACACCGCATGCATCAAACGGTCGTGCCACCATCGAAGACGACGACAACGATTTCTGGTTCGGATTCGAACAGGAGTATTTCCTGTGGGATCCCCGCACCAACAAGCCACTCGGCTTCCCAGAGGGTGGATATCCTGGTCCGCAAGGTCCTTACTACTGCTCAGTAGGCGCAAACAATGCTTATGGTCGCGACATCGTTGAAGAGCATCTCGATGCCATCATCGAAGCTGGCCTCAACGTAGAAGGCATCAATGCCGAAGTTGCTGCAGGACAGTGGGAGTTTCAGATTTTCGCCAAAGGTGCCAAAGAGGCTGGTGACCAGATCTGGATTGCCCGTTACATGCTTGAGCGCATTGGAGAGAAATACGGAGTTGCTGTAAATTGGCATTGTAAGCCTTTGGGCAAGCTTGATTGGAACGGTAGCGGCATGCACGCTAACTTCTCTAACACTACCCTCAGGACTTGTGGCAGCAAAGAGACTTACGACAAAATTTGTGAAGCTTTCAGACCTGTTATCAAGGAACATATTGATGTATATGGAGCAGACAACGAACTCCGTTTGACAGGCAAACATGAAACTGCTTCTATCCATGATTTCTCTTATGGGGTATCTGACCGTGGAGCATCTATCCGCATCCCTGTGGTTACTGTAAACCGCGGCTGGAAAGGATACTTGGAAGATCGCCGTCCGAATTCTGCAGCAGATCCATATAAAGTGGCCGCCCGCATCATCAAGACTGTAAAGTCTGCAGGCGCATAAATAGTTTTTTC
>JBDLUZ010000081.1:0-8066 GCA_039805045.1 Bacteroidota bacterium
CCTGTAAGCTTACTTACACCACCACACCAGTGACCATCCAGCCAATACAGGGAAGTACCTGTAAGATTTTTAGAAATATCTTTCAACATCAGTGAACTATCCCCGCAAATGAAACTGATGTTGTCTTTTCCTTTAGCTCGTCTTACTGCAGCCTGACTCAATTCAGGATTAACTTCAATGGTAAATACATTTTTAAATAAAGTTGATGCCCATATGGATGTTTCACCCATATATGTACCTGTTTCAATAAAATTAGTATACTGAAACTTTTCCTGAATGCTGTAAATGAATTTCTTCGGTGCAGAAAATTCGATTGCTCCCACAGTTGAACTATTTTATATATTTAACACACGGAACCAGACTACCCTGCCTTTTGGAACTCCAAACATCTCTTAATCCGGGTTGTCTAAATATTGAAAAAATCAGATACGGAGCATTGAATTCCGGTCTGTATATCCATTGCTTATTATGAACTGCAACAATGAGCTCAATTTTATAGTTGCCCTCATTTAATAAAAGATCCCGTACAACTATTTTAATATTATGTGAACCCTGATGTAAACTGACTGGATTATCTTCTTCCAAATGTATTGACCAAAACAAATTAACTCCATCGGCGGTATAAAGTCCAATACCTACAGTAAGCAGCGGATCAGTATTTTTTACTTCAAAATTGAGATTTACAACAATGGTCTCATTATTTGAAAAACCAGTCTTTCTATTACCAGTCTCATCACACAAATAATATTCATTTACAATCAAATAATCATTATCTCCTACCCCCTTTTCAGCTTTACCTGAAAATCTATTCTTATCAAACCCCGTGTTTTCGTGATTATAAAATTCAATGCCTTCAAGAGGATCCCTAAATTGCCTTACCAATCCATTATTCATAATCAATAATCTGGATGAAAGGCTTGCAACAGATTGCATATTGTGACTCACAAACAATACGGTCCTGCCCTGACTTTCACTCACATCCTTCATCTTACCCAGGCATTTTTTCTGAAATTCATAATCGCCAACTGCCAAAACTTCATCAACAATTAATATCTCAGATTCCAGATGAGCCGCTACGGCAAATGCCAGCCTCAAATACATTCCCGATGAATACCGCTTAACCGGCGTATCAAGATACCTTTCAATACCGGCAAAATCAACAATCTCATCAAACCTGGATTTGATTTCTGCTCTGGTCATTCCCAATATTGTGCCATTCATGAAAATATTATCACGACCACTCAGTTCGGGATGAAATCCAGTTCCCACTTCAAGCAAACTTGCTATGCGGCCCTTTACTTTTATTGTACCTGTTGTTGGGGAGGTAGTGCGACTGAGTATTTTCAATAATGTGCTTTTACCAGCACCATTGCGACCTATTATACCTAAGACTTCACCCTGCTCAACTTCAAAGTCAATATCTTTTAATGCCCATACATAATCACTACTGCCTTTCTGGGTTCTATCATTCACTTCACCTACCCGTAAATAAGGATCTTCTTTACCCCTCATCGTATGCCACCACCTGTTAACATCATGGAACATGCTCCCCGTGCCAACCTGGCCAAGCCTGTATAATTTTGAAATATTTTCTGCTTTTATAACCCTCACTTCATTGCATTAATCAACCTAAACGGTATCCATAAATGTTTTCTCAACTTTGCCAAATAAAAACAGTCCGAAAATCAAAAGCAGCAAAATAAAAATACCGCTGTATAACAACTGCATTGCATCAAAACTTCCTGCACCAAGGAGTCCGTACCGAAAGGCTTCTACGAGTGGCGTAAGCGGATTGATGGATAGCCATAATTTCAAATCAGGACTCTTCACAGCAGACATAGGAAAAACCACTGGGGTTGCATACATCAAAAGCTGTACACCAAAAGTTACCAATACTGCGAAGTCACGGTACTTGGTGGTTAATGAGGAAATAATAATACCCAAACCTAATCCCATACCAGCCATCATCAATAATATGAGAGGAATAAAAAATAATGAATTGCCTGTATGAATTTCAGTTCCATCAACTGCATACCAAATCATTACTGCTATCAAAAGCAATAGTTGAATTCCAAATTTTACAATATTACTTAAGACTACAGAAAGCGGCATGACAAGCCTCGGGAAATAAACCTTTCCAAAAATATAAGCATTCGACACAAAAGTATTCGAAGTCGCAATTAAACAGGAGGAGAAATAATTCCAGATGGTTATGCCACTCAAATAAAAAATCAAAGGTGGTAAACCATCGGTTGATAATGCAGCTATCCTGGAAAATACTACAACAAAAATGAGTGTTGTAAATAAAGGCTGAATGAAATGCCAGAGTGGACCAAGAACTGTCTGCTTATACTGAGCTGCAAAGTCACGCTTAACAAACATCCACATGAGATCTCTGTATCGCCACACTTCGCTGAGATTGATTTCAAATAAATCACTCCTGGGCTTTATGATCAAATCCCAATCTTCCTGCTCTGTGCTAATTGGTGGATTATTTTTATTCAGAAACTGTTTTTTTACCCAAAAAATCTCTTCAAGCGGTTGAATTTCCCAGGGGTATCTCGTTCAAAATAGTGATCAAGATCATTCCTGTAACCATATCCGCCATAACCATAATTCAGGTACCCCGCATAATTATTATATCCTAAAGGTGCCTTAACATCATTTATAACCAACGATAAATGCGGAAGCTTTCGGTCTGAATAAATTGATTGCAAAAGCGTAAGCTGTTTTTTGAATGTATAATTATGTCTTACAACAAACAAAGTAGCATCGGCGTAATTTCCCAGTACGTATCCATCACTCACAAGGCCAACAGGAGGTGAGTCAATAATAACCATGTCAAAATCCTGTTCCAACTGGGCAAACAATTGCTTCAATCTTTCACTCAGTATCAATTCAGCTGGATTAGGCGGTACCAGTCCGCAAGGAATGATGTATAGATTATCCACTCCTTCCACCTTTTGAATGATATCTGATACATCAGCCTTACCAATTAAAAAATGTGTCAACCCTTTTTTGTCTGTAAGAGACATACCCAATCCCTTCATCAAACGCGGTTTTCGGATATCAAACTCAATCAAAACAGTTTTTTTCCCCGATACAGCCACAACAGCAGCCATATTGGTTGCTATAAAAGATTTCCCTTCACCACTCATGGAGGAAGTAACCAAAATGACATTTGTTTTTTTTCCTTCACTCAGTATGTATTGAAGACTGGTTCGTACAATCCTGAATTGCTCTGAAATAAACTTTCTGTCACCTGAACTTATCACAAGTGTTTGATTTCCGGAAACATGGCCTATTTCTCCGAGAATGGGCACTGCAGTAACCGACTCAATATCCTGTTTTGTACGCACTTTATCATTGAGGAATTCCATGAGGAATGCGAGTACTACTGGGATTAAGATGCCAATCAAAACTGCCGTCGTATAAAAGGAACGGGGCTGTGGAGAAACAGGCATGCCTGAAGAGTATGCTGATTCAAGCAACTGTATATTGGATAATGTTGATGCCGAACTGATAGATGTCTGCAGTTTTTTTTGCAACAACGAGGCATACAATTCTTCCATTACTTTTTGCTGCCTGGTAATTTCCAGTAACTGTCTTTCTTTTCTGGGCATATCTCTAAGCTCCGACCTTGACTGCAACTCACTTACTTTAAGATTTTCCTGAACAGCAGTATAACTATCCTTTAAATGCTTTAGCGATAGCATTATCTCACTCTTTAGTTTATCCAGCGACAAGTTGTAATCTCTTATAATCGGACTCTCAGCAGGAATTGTTTGCAGCGAAATCTCTTTTTGTAAAAGAAGTTTATTGTAATCAGCAATTAAATCCCCAGCATTGCCTGATGTAAGCTCTGCAAACAAAGGGATTATTTTTCCCGAATTTTTTACATCCGCCACATAGGCTATCATGTAATCAACCATTTTTATACTGATGGTCTGCTCCGCAATTTTCTCGCCAGAAGTCTGCAAACTTTCAAAATAGCCTGATGCCTGCTCAGAAAGTACAACTGCCTTGTTCGCTTCCCTAAACTCCTGCAACTGCAGCTCCAAAATACCCAAGTCGGTTTTGGAATCATTTAACTGCGCTTCAATAAAATCAAGTGCACTTACTGCACCTTCTCGCTTATCTTTTAAACTGTACTCCTGATATGCATTCAAGAATCCATCTACAACATCTTCCGCAACTTTAGGATGCTCAGCATGATAGACAAAATTCAAAACATTACCTCCTTTTGTCACTACCCCAACCTGAATACCTCCTGCCAAAGCCCGTGCTAAATCCAGTTCCGGTGTCCAACTTATCAAAAATTCTTTGTTATTGCCAAAGTTCGGAGACTGCTTCTCCAAGCGAAAAACACCCAGTTTATGCCTGAAGTTCACACCAAAAGCTACAGGCGCATTCAAACCAGCTATGTTAAAATGTTTCTCGTCAACAATCGTTACATCCAAAGTAAAACCAGCTGAAGAATCATGTATGGCGAGTATGTGAAGCTTAATGGGACTCTGAGGATTATGGATGAGTCTGTTTCTGAGTTTGCCTTTAAAATAATAAGTTTGCTGCAAATCTGCACTCCTGACAACAAGACGAGCCAATGCAGTGGATTTGATAAGTTCAACCTGATCATCCATCAAACGGGTATTGACAGATGCAGTTACAACCTCACCTAGCTTTTCTCCAAATACATTGCTGCCAGGTTTATCTGTTTTGATCAATACCCTTCCAGAAGCTGAATAAACTGGATTTATATAACGCAAGCGCGTATATGCTATACTGAGTGTAATTCCAACACTTACCAGTAACCAGGGAAGGAGATAAAAATATTTTGAAAGAAATTCTTGAACTGTATAGTTGCTGCGCTGGTTTCCCAACCTGCCTGTCAATTGTGAATAAGTATAGGGATCATTATTGGACATGAGTTCGAAATAAGATCATCTAAAAATATTGATCAGGAATGCAGTTGCGGTAATTAAACTCAGGAGAAGACTTGCATTTCGCAACCATACCTGATCACTACCATTTACTTTACCCTTCCGCATGTCTACAAAAACCATGTCATTTTGCTGCAGGTAGTAATAAGGTGAATTAAATACATCTGGCTTGGTAATATCCATTCTTGCAAAAACACGTCTGCCATCCTGCTCTCTTATGATCAGTATATTTTCCCGCCTCGCATAATAGGTCAAATCACCTGCCATGGTGAGCACCTCAAATATGTTGGTATTGGGTCTATGCAACTGATAAACTCCAGGCTTGACAACATCTCCGAATACTGTAACCTTCATATTCAGAAACTGTATCACATAATACGGATTTGTAAGGTATTTGTCCTTCAGCCAGCTGTTAAGTACCGTACCAATGCCTTCTTTTGTAAGCCCTTCAATTTTCAGTTTGCCCACCTTGGGGAAATAAATCATACCCTCATTATCCACCTCGTAAACATTCCCGGATAATATGGTGCTTGAACCGGAAACCTGACCCTGCTGAGGATTTAAATTAGCACCAGCAGAGGCATTGAAGATGGAACTGGCTGCTGCATTATCACTGTACACAGCTATACTCAACTGATCACCCTTTTGGACCCGCTGTTCCGGAACTTTAAAAGTGCTGAACTTGGTAGTATCAACCTCTCCCTGTAAAACCTGCAGCTGCCTGTAAGTTGTACAGGAACCAAGTGTGTAAATCACCACAAGAAAAAATAAAAATTGTCTCAATAGGCGTATTTAAATTTTTTCAATGGCCTTTTTATCAAACTTGGCCGTTAGTATGAAACCCAGACTATCTATCCTTACCTCAACAATGTTATTTCCCATCACACGCAAAACCCTCCCCTTGGCACCCATCATTACCCCTGCACTGATAACAACTTCATCTGCAGGCTGTACATCGATGGTTTTAACTTCAACATCTTCATATTCAGATAAAAACCTCTTGATGGCAACAATCTCTTCATCTTTAACTACTGCCGGCTTTTTATTCCAATAAACAAAATTTAGCACCCCATCCACATACCTGATCTCAGGTCTCAATGTATCTTCAATATGCACAAATACATAACTTTTGAAGAGAGGCTCCTCTACTACTTTTATCCTATCGCTCCACTGTCTTCTCACTTTATTAAGCGGACAATAAGACTCAAATCCAAGCTGCGTCAGGGCTTTGTGGACCTTCTTCTCCCAGCGAGGTTTAGTATACAAAGCGAACCAGCACTTTTCAGGTTTAGCCATACTTTTTTATTCAATGCTTCGCCGCCTCAGTCACATGCCCCAGCATGCAACCGAGCATTAGAATTAAAAGGCATTACCCGTGGTCTTTCTCTTTAAATCAAATAAACAACGGGCACAATAACAAGTTTCTTTTGCCAATTCAATATCGCTCATCTGCTAATTCAAAGGTATATCACGCTTCAGCAAATCTTCCCTGTTGGCCATCTCCCAGGCAGTATGAAAAACAAGCTGAGCCCTTTTAGCAAGCAGTGGATAGTTGATTTTATCAGGGGTATCAGAAGGCTTATGGTAATCAGCCTTCAGCATGCCATCATAGTAAAATATGATGGGAACCCCTTTTGCAGCAAAATTATAATGGTCACTGCGGTAATAAATCCTGTTGGGATCTTTGGGGTCATTGAATTTGTAATCAAGCACAAGCTTGGTATACTTTGAATTTACGCCCTCACTGATAGGCTTCAAATCAGAACTTAACTTGTCATCGCCCACCACATACACATAGTTCAAGGTATCAGCCATGAGCCTTTCTGTATCCGTACGCCCAATCATATCAATGTTAAGATCCGCAGTAGTTTTATCCATCGGAATTGTTGGATGCTCAGAAAAATACTCAGATCCCCAAAGACCTTTCTCCTCACCACTCACTGCAAGAAAAAGGATATTCCTTCTCGGACCTTTTCCCTCCGCTTTGGCCTTTACAAACGCTTCTGCAATTTCCAATACACCCACCGTTCCAGAACCATCATCATCAGCACCATAATAAATTACATCGCCGCGTTTACCCAGGTGGTCGTAATGTGCAGAAATCACCAGCCACTCATTGCTTTTGTCTGAACCCTCAACATATGCAAGCACGTTACTGCTCGACAATTCTTCTGTTTTCTTGGAATAGGCAAGTTTCACATTCGCCTTGATGACAGTACCGCTTACTTTTCCTGATTTCCCTGCACTTACCCAGGCATTCCAGCACGAATCCCCTCCTGCAATTGCCTTTGCAATACTGTCGGATACAGTAAATGTATTGGGATAATGCTCCGCCCTGTACAAATCAGTATACTGCTGACCAGCACTTCCTCCTGCCCTGCGGGGAAATCCCTTGGCAGAAATAATCACAGCGGCCGCACCTTTTGACCTCGCAGCTGCTATTTTACCAAAAATACTGGCAGCATTTCTCCAGCCCTGTGTGGCGGGCTTGAATCCGGCGGGTGCACCGTCGAGCAGCAAAACCGCTTTTCCCGTTACATTAAGTCCTACGTAATCATCCACACTTCCTTCCACAATCCCATGACCGGCAAATACAACTTCAGAAAAATGAGCTGTAGCAGTAGTATTATAAAAACTGAAAGGCAGATAATCCTTGTTCATTTCAAATGTCTTGCCATTCACAACCAATTCAGCAGTTTCAGAAACATCTTTAAATACGGGAAAAGACTGCTGGTAGCTGTCACCATTGCCTGGCTTGAGTCCCAACGACTTGAAATGCTGTTCAATATAAGCCGCTGCCTTTCTTTGTCCCTCTGATGCAGTTTCCCTGCCTTCCATCTCTTTTCCGGCAACAATATAGAGATGCCTGCTCAAGTCTTCTGTTGTAATCGTGGCCGCATATTTTGAAGGATCAGGCAACTTCGCCTGTTTCTTCTTTTGTGCTGACGCACTGAAGAAGATAAACACTAAAATCAAGGATGACAGAAACCTATTCATGTTGATTGTTTTATTAATTCGAAAGATTTAAATTTTTTCTACTCGGGCCTGATGTCTTCCACCTTCAAATGGGGTTGATAAAAAAACATCCGTCATCTCCATGGCAGCCTCAATGGTTACAAATCTTGC
>JBDLUZ010000082.1:0-8064 GCA_039805045.1 Bacteroidota bacterium
CAGGAAGGTGTTTGATAGCAAAAGGGTTTTGGTGGATGAATTGCGCAGGAAAAATCAGACCCTGCAGAGAAGCCAGTTTGATGCTGAGAAAAACGTGGCCATCAGAGATACATCTTTGGTAAATATTGAAAGGTCGATTAACCACATCCGTGAGGAACAATCCCAGCGTCAGCAGCAACTAACCGAGTTAGGTGTACAGCGGGATCAGCATGCTGTTGAACTCGATACAGAGAAACAAAGGCTCGAAGGGCTGCAGCAGAAACATGAGGAAGTAAAGGGACAAATTCTTGCCACCCAGGCTCAGCTTGAAAAATTACGCAGTCACCTTGCTGATGAAAACCGGAAAATGGATGCGAAGAAGAATGAACACGCACTCCTCAAAAGCCTGATAGACAAGATGGAAGGCTATCCGGAGAGTGTTAAGTTCTTGCACAAGAACACCGGTTGGAGCCACACATCGCCCATTCTTTCAGATATTATATATGTAAAGGAAGCATACCGGGCAGCAGTTGAAAATGTGCTGGAGCCATACCTTAATTATTACGTTGTCAATAACCTGCAGGAAGGCATGCAGGCCATCCATCTGTTGGATAGCAATAAAAAAGGTAAAGCCAATTTCTTTTTATTAGATCAGCTCAATGAAAAATTGGGCACCCAAACACCTGCTGATCCCCTTGCCGGCGCCATTGCAGCCATAGATATCGTGGAATATGACGCCCGCTATGCCAGTTTGGTGAAATACCTGCTTGGTAATGTCTGGATTGCTACCGGAGAAGAGGTACTTGCGCAAGCAGACGGACAGGTTATTTTGGAGCAGTCTGGCAAATATGTGAAGGGTAAATTTGCCCTTTCAGGAGGTAGCGTAGGTCTTTTTGAGGGTAAGAAAATTGGTCGCGCCAAGAACCTGGAAAAACTGGTGGAAGAAATCGCTGCATTGGAACAGGTTGTGGCCGGTATAAAAGCTGATATACAATCCAGGCACAATGAAGTGATGGAATACAATAACCAGCTTCAGGAGCGGACGATTGCGGAGTCCCAAAAGAAAATCCAGGAGCTCACCAATAAATCCTTCAGCGTCAATAACCGCATTGAATCCATTAACAGTTCTGAGCAAACAGCTATACGCAGACTCTCAGAAATGGAGCAACAGCTTGAACTTGCCAGAAAGGGACTGGAAACGGATCGGGTAAACCTGGACCGCTTCAATGCTGAGCTGGCAACACTGTCTGCACAAATCCAAACCGTTGAGGCGGATTATGGGGCGGCTGAAATGGCTTACAATACCATCAATGCCCAGTACAACGACCAAAATCTGCAGTTGGCCAAGCAGCAGGCCAAACTGACTGCAGTTAAACAGGAAGCATCATTCAAAAAAAATCAGCTCGACGAGTTAAAACGCCAGATAGAAAGCAGCACCCAACAGCTTACAGAAGCTACCGCTTCAATCAAGGAAACTGCTTCAGCCCTGCAACTGGTTGAAGATGATTTACTTGGATTATACCGCCGCAAGGAAGATGAAGGAAAACAACTCAGTGAAGCTGATCAATCTTATTACAACCTGCGTAATGCCCTAAGTGAAAAGGAAAGCTCACTCAGGTTGCAGGTAAAAGAAAAAGAACAGGCCGATCAGCTGCTGAATATCATTAAAGATAAGATCAATGAACTCAGGTTACAGCTTGCCGGAATCAAAGAGCGCCTCAACGTTGAGTTTAAAGTTGATATCGATCAGATTCTCGATGAGCCCCGTGCAACGGAAGACGCGCTGGAAGACCTCCAGGCAGATTGTGACCGCATGAAGAAAAGGCTGGAGAATATAGGTGAAGTGAACCCTACCGCCATCGAAGCTTTCACCGAGATGAAGAAACGCTACGAATTCATCGTAGAGCAAAAGAATGACTTGGTCAATGCCAAAGACACATTGATGCAGACCATTCAGGAAGTGGAGACCACTGCCAACCAGAAGTTCCTGAATACTTTTAACCAAGTCAGGGAAAATTTCCAACGGGTATTCAAAGCACTATTCACAGAAGAAGACACAGCAGATATGGTACTGGAGAATCCTGATGACCTTGCCGAAACAGGTATCGACATTGTGGCCAAGCCCAAGGGCAAGCGACCAACATCCATAACCCAGCTCAGCGGTGGAGAAAAAACACTCACTGCAACAGCATTGCTCTTTGCTATTTACCTCATCAAGCCTGCACCATTTTGTATACTTGATGAGGTGGATGCCCCACTGGATGATGCCAACGTAGGTAAATTCACCAACATGATCAGGCAATTCAGCAAGGAATCGCAGTTCATCATGGTTACCCACAATAAAACCACGATGGCCACAGTGGATGTAATCTATGGGGTTACCATGCAGGAACAAGGTGTGAGTAAGCTTGTGCCAGTAGACTTCAGGAATTTGAGTTAATAAGTTTAGAGAAATAAGTTGAGAGAATTAAGTTAAGCGATATCTATTTTCTCTCAACTTATTTCTGAATTTTTGTTTTATTAAACAATTAAATGATTCCCCTCCTTGCCAGGAGGGGTGGATCCAGACCGAGCAAAGCGAGTGTCTGGAGACGGGGTGGTAGTTTAAAGTTAATTTTAATTCCACCACCCCGCCTCAACAAACTCACTTCGTTCTTTTGTTTCGGCACCCCTCCTGTCCAGGAGGGGAGTTTGCTGGGTTGTAATAGCACCACACTTTAATTTTATTTTTTTAGTGCCATGAACTATTTTTTTATCGGAATCGCAGGAACAGGCATGAGTGCCATCGCGCAGTACCTCAAGGCAGCAGGACACACTGTTGCCGGGGCAGACCGACAGTTCACTTCCGGATTACCAAATGAAAGCAGGGCAGCACTTGAAGCAGCAGGCATCACCTGTTTTGGGCAGGGAGAGGGTGGTCTAACAAATCAATTCAACAGGGTAGTGGTTTCCACAGCTATTGAAGACACTGTGCCGGAAGTGCAGGAAGCAAAAAGACTAGGACTCGAAATCATCAAAAGAAGTGAACTGCTGGCAGAGATCGTTCAAACCCGCAAAACCATTGCTGTTGGGGGAACATCAGGGAAAAGTACCACTACTGCTATGCTTTATGAGATACTGGTTCATGCTGGTCTCAAGCCTTCAGTTATTGGTGGGGCCGGACTCACACGCCTGATTCAGGAGGGCAAAATTGGAAATGCAGCTTATGATAGTGGAGAATGGTTGATTATTGAAGCAGATGAAAGTGATGGTTCGATTGTACAATATCACCCTGAAATCGGACTTCTGCTCAACGTGGACAAGGATCATCAGGAATTGGATGAGCTGATGCAGTTGTTTACTCAGTTCAGAGCGCATTCAAAATCATTTATTGTCAACTGCTCCAACCCTTATGCAGCATCTTTATCTGCAGGGTCTGCCTTTGACTTCGATGGCCGCGAAAATGCAGATGCAAGTATTCACCCAGACCAGTTTCAGCAGCTGGGAGCAGACATTTCCTTTAGTATTGGTGGTCAACCATTTTTGGTACATGCTCCGGGTAAACACAACATGGAAAACGCACTTGCGGCTGTTGCAGTAGCACGAAAGCTTGGCGTATCATGGGAAGTCTGCAGCACAGCACTAAAAGCCTATCAGGGCATCTACCGCAGACATCAGGTTTACGGAACAAAAAATGGCATTACCCTGATAGACGACTTTGCACATAATCCCGTTAAGTGCGCGCGTTCTATTGAAGCCTGTCAGCCTTTTTCTCCAAAACTCATTGCCTGGTTTCAGCCGCACGGGTACGGACCAACACGCTTTCTCCGTCATGATTTTGTGGATGAACTGGCTAAAGTTATCCGTCCCGGAGACCAAATCTGGATGAGTGAAATCTATTATGCAGGAGGTACGGCAGTAAAAGATATTTCAGCCGGTGATCTAATCAGCGACCTGCAGGCAAGAGGCGTGGATGCCCATTTTTTATCCAATCGCAATGATTTATTGCAGCAGCTCAGGCCTCATCTCACCCAATCAACTACACTACTTTTAATGGGAGCAAGGGATCCCTCACTTGGAGATTTCGCCGAACAGGTTTGGGGGGAGATAGGATAAATTGGCTGGTTTTCAAAACATTCGAGTACAAATAAATCCCCTCCTGGCCAGGAGGGGAAGCATAAATTTTTTGTTCAATAAAAGTTAGTTTAAAGCGATTTTAACTTTTTCACTATCTTCAAATCATGTCTCATTTCCATTATTATACCAAACAGGAGCTGCTGGCGCAAACGAGGCTCCGAAAGTATGAAACCAAACTGGGTGAGCGTTTCAAGGTATTGCCTGAAGGGCTGGAAAGTTTAAAGGATTATCCTGAATCAAAATACGTTTGCCTTGGAATACCGGAAAGCATTGGTATCCTTGGCGATCATGGTACCCGGGGAGCTGAAAGTACCTGGTATCATTTTGTCAACAGCTTTCTCAACCTCCAAAGTACGGACGCCTGTACGGGAGATGAAATCATACTGGCGGGTTATTTTGATTTTAATCCCGTGGCAGACCTCATTGATAAAAACCACAGGAACTTTGAAGAGCGCATCTTTGCCTGCAGGCACGCAGTAGCCAATATCATCGACGAAGAAGTGGAACTGTTTATCAAGGAAGTGGTTGCCGCAGGGAAAATTCCCATTGTTATAGGTGGCGGACATAACAATGCCTATCCAATCATCAAAGCATCAGCCAAAGCCTTATTCAGGCAGGGACTCGTAGCAAAAGCACATGTGAATTCCA
The DNA here is from genome assembly GCA_039805045.1 of Bacteroidota bacterium. Classification (GTDB taxonomy): domain Bacteria; phylum Bacteroidota; class Bacteroidia; order Chitinophagales; family Chitinophagaceae; genus Pollutibacter. Next base: position 4,744 of record JBDLUZ010000082.1, read on the forward strand.
TTAACCTTTCAGCAACAGCAGACTACCGCATCATGGAAGGCAGGCACAGTGGAAATCCTTTCAGGTATGCCATGGAAGAGGGCTTCCTCAACAGGTATGCCGTGATTGGTTTGCAAGAAAATGTGAATCCACAAAGCATGATGGACGACCTGTACAGCAATGTCAATATCCACTACCATACATTTGAGGAAATATTCATAGAAGAGCGGCTTAATTTTATTCAGTCTGTTGCACAGTCCTATGCTTTCATCGATGACGGATATATTGCTGTTGAGCTAGACCTCGATGTGCTAAGCAGTGTGGCTTCCAGCGGGCAAAATCCATCAGGCATTGCGTTGAATGAAGTCCGCCAATATATCAGGTTTTCCGCACATTATCCATCAATTTCAAGCCTCCATATCTGTGAAGGGGCAACAGCACAAATCCATGGTGATGCAGATCAGCTAGCCAAACTGATTGCTTTTCTGGTTACAGATTTTATAAAAGCACGGCGATAGTTTTCTTTTTTCCTCAACGATTGGTGGAATGCATTGAATATTTCATTAATTTTCAATTTCATCAATTGCAAGATTAAAAAGTTTATTATGCCGGATTTTGAAATCAAAAAAAGGACCAAGGAATATGATGTTGTGATCGTGGGATCGGGTGCAGGTGGCGGTATGGCAGCCTATATGTTGGCAAATCAGGGTTTGAAAGTTTGTCTCCTGGAAGCCGGAGCAGATTATGATCCAGCCAAAAATATCACCCAGTTAAAAAACCCATGGGAGTCGCCTCGCAGAGGTGCCAGTACCAAATTCAGGCCATTTGGAGATTTTGATGCAAGCTACTGGGGCTGGGAAATTGAGGGTGAACCTTATACTAAAGCATCGGGAACCCAGTGGGATTGGTGGCGCTCAAGGATGGTAGGTGGACGAACCAATCACTGGGGTCGTATTTCACTGCGCTTTGGTCCGAAAGATTTCAAAAGAAAAAGTATTGACGGCCTTGGAGACGATTGGCCAATTGGATATGAGGATGTAAAACCTTATTATGACCGCATAGACAAGCTCATTGGTGTTTTCGGCACAAATGAAGGTTTGGAGAATGATCCTGATGGGTTTTTCCTGCCTCCTCCTAAACCAAGGCTGCATGAGATATTGATTAAAAATTCTGCACAAAAAGTAGGTGTTCCTGTTATTCCATCCAGGTTGTCTATCCTCACACAGAAAATCAATGAAGATCGCGGACAGTGTTTTTACTGTGCTCAGTGTAACCGCGGTTGTACTGTTTATGGTGATTTTTCATCTTCTTCAGTATTGGTGAAACCTGCAGTAAAAACAGGTAATGTTGACCTGATTACCGGAGCTATGGCACGTGAAGTGCTGACCAACAGCGAAGGACTGGCAACAGGTATTTCTTATGTAGACAAGCGAGACCTCCTTGAATATGAAGTCAGGGGCAGGGCTGTAATTCTTGCAGCAAGTGCCTGTGAATCTTCCCGTTTGTTGCTGAACTCCAAATCTTCCAGGCATCCAAATGGATTGGCCAACAACAGTAATGTTGTAGGTAAATACCTGCATGATTCTACCGGAGCTGCAATGGGTGGCGTGTTGCCGCAATTGTTTGGCCGGAAGCGTTACAATGAAGATGGCGTTGGCGGTATGCACGTTTATTCACCTTGGTGGGGCGACAATAAAAAATTGGATTTCCCACGTGGGTACCACATTGAATACTGGGGTGGTATGGGTCAGCCTGCCTATGGTTTTGGTATGGGTATCCAGGGTATGAACGGACAATATCCGGTCAATGGCCAACAAAAAGAAGCAGGTGGTTATGGCGCATCCCTGAAAGAAGATTTCCGCTATTTCTATGGTGCTGGTGTAGGTATGGCCGGCAGGGGAGAAGCCATTCCGGTGGAAACCAACTATTGCGAAATAGACCCTAACGTTGTGGATAAATATGGTATCCCGGTATTGAGGTTCAATGTGAAATGGTCTGATCACGAAGTGAAACAAGCCAAACACATGAAAGAAACTTTCAAGGAGATCATGCATTCTATGGGAGCAGTGATAACTTGGGGTGGCGATGATGGTCCGGAGAACAGTTACGGACTCGAATCACCTGGAAAAATCATTCATGAAGCCGGAACTGTGAGGATGGGTAATGATGCCAAGAGCTCGGCCCTGAATAAACACAACCAGGCACATGATTGTAAGAACCTGTTTGTTGTGGATGGTGGCGCATTTGTGTCTCAGGCAGATAAAAACATTACCTGGACGATCCTGGCACTGTCTATGAGGGCTTCTGAATACCTGATGGATGAAATGAAGAAGAGGAATATATAAAATAGTGACAAGTGAAGAGGGATAAGGGACGAGGGATAAGGGATAAGGGACGAGGGATAAGGGACAAGATTTTTTGCTGACATCTTAATACCAATTTATAACAACTCAAAATGGATAGGAGAAACTCACTCAAAGCGATAGCACTCGGCACCATAGGCGGAGCAGTTTTATTGGATGCCTGTAAAACGGGAGACAATAAAAAAGATGCGGCAACCCGATTGCTGGCAGATGGATTCACCTTAGATAGACAGCCGGAAGAGGTTGAGCAATATGACAAGGTTGTTTCTGCAACATTTTTTACGCAACACGAGATGGAAACCATCACCATCTTGGCAGATATCATTATTCCGAAAGATGAGGTAAGTGGATCTGCTTCTGAAGCCAAGGTGCCTGAATTCATTGAATTTATCGTGAAGGATATGCCATCTAATCAAACCCCCATGCGGGGCGGATTGCGTTGGCTTGACCTCCGGGCTACCAAACTGTTTGGCAAGTCTTTCAAGCAGTGCAGCGCGGCAGACCGCATCAAACTTGTTGATGAAATTGCCTATCCCAAGAAAGCTAAGCCTGAAGTAGCACAGGGAGTTGCTTTTTTCAACCTCATGCGAGACCTTACTGCAACAGGATTTTACACATCTAAAATTGGTGTGGCTGATATTGGGTATGCTGGTAATCAGCCCAATCAATGGAATGGCGTACCAGATGATGTGTTGAAGCAATACGGTGTTGCCTATACGGAGAAAGAAAACAAAGAATGCGTTAAATACAGTTAAACCCACATATTCACCAATCAACGATCAGTATGTCTAACAAAAACCTCCAAAGGAGAAAATTCATCAAAGCCGGTGCCCTGGGCATGGCGGCTTTTACCATTGTACCCCGCCATGTAATTGGTCGTGGTCATGTTGCACCCAGCGATAAATTACGTATCGCCGGCATTGGCGCTGGTGGTAAGGGAGAAAGCGATCTCGCTGAGTTTTTCAAAAGTCCGAATGTA
>JBDLUZ010000083.1:0-10958 GCA_039805045.1 Bacteroidota bacterium
TTTTTCACTCTTGGTAGCCATGTATACAACTTATGGTGAACGCAAGATTGCTGCCTGGATGCAGGACAGAAGAGGTCCGAACAGAGCTGGTCCATTCGGTCTCTTGCAACCTGCAGCAGACGGTTTGAAATTGTTTTTCAAAGAAGAAATCATACCCCTTACATCCAATAGGATGTTGTTTGTATTGGGTCCTGCTTTGGCGATGATTACAGCGATGCTCACCAGTGCAGTCATTCCATGGGGGCCAACAATTGAGGTTTTTGGACGACAGGTTAGCCTGCAGATTGCGGATGTTAATATTGGTATCCTGTATATTTTCGGCGTGGTGAGTATGGGTGTTTATGGTATCATGATTGGAGGGTGGGCCTCCAATAATAAGTTTTCACTCATGGCTGCTGTGCGGGGTGCTTCGCAGATCATCTCCTATGAACTAGCCATGGGACTGTCTCTGATAGCGTTGTTGATGCTTACGGGAACCCTCAGCCTGAAATCTATTGTTGAACAGCAAATGACCGGAGGTTGGAACATCATTTACCAGCCACTGGGTTTCCTTATTTTTCTGATCTGTGTTTTTGCAGAATGTAACAGAACACCTTTTGACCTGCCGGAAGCAGAAAATGAGCTGAATTTCGGTTATCACCAGGAGTATTCTTCTATGAAGCTTGGACTTTACCTGTTTGCAGAATATGTAAACATGTTCATTTCCAGTGCAGTTGTAGCAACACTGTTCTTTGGTGGATATGATATTCCTTTTGTAGATGAAGCGGCACTCGCTGCCAATATTGGGGTAAATGCAGCAGCAGCTCTTGGATTCGCAGCATTGTTCAGCAAAATACTATTCTTTCTTTTTCTGTTCATTTGGGTACGGTGGACTATCCCCCGTTTCAGGTATGACCAGCTCATGGATTTGGGATGGAAGAAACTGATTCCGCTGGCACTGGCCAATATGCTGATAACTGCAGTTGTTGTTTTATGGCTAAATAAATAAATCTATGGCTACATTAACGAATAGGGCAAAAGTACTGGAGCAAAAGCCGATGAGCTTCATGGAAAGGTTATACCTCCCTGCAATACTAAAGGGTATGGGCATAACGCTCAAGCACATGTTCCAAAAGAAAGCTACCATTCATTATCCTGAAGAAAAACGTCCGTTCAGTCCTGTCTTCAGGGGTTTGCACGTTTTGAACAGGGATGAGGAAGGTAGAGAAAACTGTACAGCTTGTGGCTTATGTGCAGAAGCAATCACGATGGAAGCGGCTGAACGTATGCCTAATGAGGAACACTTGTACAGGGAAGAAAAATATGCAGCCAAATATGAAATCAATATGCTTCGTTGTATATTCTGCGGATTATGCGAAGAAGCCTGTCCTAAAGACGCTATCTATCTTTCAGAAACTTTTGCCCCTTCAAATTTTACAAGAAAAGGATTCATCTATTCAAAAGATGAGTTGCTGATCCCTAATCCAGTAACCAGCAAAGAAAGTTTTGAAGCAGCAAAAGGACAACGTGAGCAGCAATTAAAAAATAAATAACCCATGCACATTACTGAAATTCTTTTTTGGATACTGACTGCACTGGCGCTATTCAGTGCATTGATGGTAGTTTCCAGTGATAACCCGGTGCACAGTGTTTTGTGGCTGATCCTTGTATTCATGGCCATTACCGGTCATTATATTTTGATGAATGCGCAGTTTTTGGCAATCGTGAACATGATTGTTTATGCCGGCGCCATCATGGTACTCTTCCTTTTTGTGATCATGTTTATGAACCTCAATAAGGATAGCGAACCACAGAAAAGCGTGTGGCTCAGGCTGGCAGCCGTTGTTTCAGGAGGAAGCCTGTTGCTTATTCTCGTTGCTGCACTGAAAGACAATGCTGGCTATATCAACAGCATGAAGGGTGAAGGCAGTATCGGGCTCATAAAAAACCTGGGTCATACCCTGTTTACCGAATATGTTGTGCCTTTCGAGATCAGCAGTATTCTCTTCCTCAGTGCCATGGTAGGAGCCGTAGTACTTGGAAAAAAAGAAACATCAACCCCAGCAGCCTAAATTAATTTATATGCCAATCATCCCCGTTAATTATTACATTTTTCTGTCTCTGGCGCTCTTTGCCATTGGCATAGTTGGTGTTTTGACACGCAGAAATGCAATCATCATCTTCATGTGTATAGAACTCATGTTGAATGCTGTTAATATATTATTGGTTGCCTTTTCCAAAATGCACCATGTTGCTGCGTATGCACTTGATAAAACAACAACTGTAGGAACAGAGGCTCAGCTCTTCGTGTTTTTTATCATGGTGGTTGCTGCGGCGGAAGTGACTGTTGGGTTGGCAATTATTGTGATGCTATACCGAAACATCCATTCTGTTGATATCAATTTCCTCAACAGGCTTAAACACTGATTTTTCAATTGACTGACAAGTTATAATGACTGATATGAGTAAATTCGTTTTTCTGATCCCGCTCCTGCCGTTTGTTGGTTTTTTGATCAACGGGTTGGGAAGAAATTTTCTTTCCAAAACACTTACAGGTATCATTGGAAGTGGCGTGCTTGTTGCATCATTTGTGTTAAGCTTGCTGGCTTTCTCTGAAGTTTCTGAACCAGGGTTTACAGTTCAGGTTATCAACCTCTTTGATTTTATCAAAGTCGCAGGTTTGAATATTCCATTTGCGTTTCAGATAGATCAGCTCAGTGCTCTTTTCCTTTTGATCATAACGGGTATCGGCTCTCTGATTCATATTTACTCTACTGCATACATGCATGAAGAGACACCGGCACATTTTGCACGTTATTTTGCATACCTCAATCTGTTCGTTTTTTCCATGTTATTACTTGTGATGGGGGCCAACTTCATTGTCATGTTCATAGGATGGGAAGGTGTAGGCCTTTGCTCTTATTTATTGATTGGATACTGGTTTGGGAACAATAACTACAACAATGCTGCTAAGAAGGCTTTCATCATGAACCGCATAGGAGATCTGGGATTCCTGCTTGCTATTTTCTGGATGCTTTCCCAGTTCGGATCAATTACCTATGCAGAAGTTTTTGCTGGCCGGTCCAACCCCGGTTTCTGCACTTATCCATGCAGCTACCATGGTAACTGCGGGCATATACATGATTGCAAGAAGCAATGTGCTTTATAGCCTTGCACCAACAACACAACACCTGGTTGCAATTGTTGGTATTGCCACAGCATTGCTTGCCGCAACAATCGCACTCAAGCAAAACGACATTAAAAAAATATTGGCCTATTCAACTGTGAGTCAGCTCGGACTCATGTTCATGGCACTCGGAGTAGGGGCATATACCGGCGGTGTTTTCCATGTCATGACACATGCTTTTTTCAAGGCTTTGCTTTTTCTCGGTGCTGGTAGTGTGATTCACGCCATGCATCATGAGCAGGATATCATGAAAATGGGTGGTTTGCGTAAAAAGCTTCCCATCACCCATATCACCTTCCTGATTGGTTGTCTTGCAATTGCAGGTATTCCTCCATTTTCAGGATTTTTCTCCAAAGACGAAATTCTAGCTGCCGCACATGACATGCATCCTGTTTATTATGCTTTAGGGGTGATCACTTCCCTGATGACCGCATTCTATATGTTCAGGTTGTATTTTCTTACTTTTTCCGGTACATTCAGGGGAACTGAAACACAGGCTGAGCATTTACATGAATCACCTTTTTCGATGACTTTCCCGCTGATAATTCTTGCCTTTTTCTCAATAGTTGGGGGCTTGGTGGGGATTCCTGCAGTTTTTGCAGAAAATGCACATAAGTTATCTTCTTTCCTCTTACCTGTTTTACCTGAAAGACATCAGCATCATCACCTTTCTCATACCATGGAGCTCATGATGATGGGCGCTGTTGTTTTGCTGATAGTTGTGACAATAGTTATTGCAGGCAAAAAGTTTGCTGGTATTAAAACTTCTGAAGAAAAAGAGCTTTCAGGTCTGGGCAAATTCTTTGCCAACAAGTGGTACGTTGATGAATTTTACGACCTTATTGTTGTTAAGCCTGTAAGCCAGCTTGCTGCATTCTTCAGCAGGGTAGTGGATCAAAAAATCATTGACGGACTGGTCAATGGTGTAGGAAAAGGTGTCCAGTTCAGCGCCAGGCAGTTGCGGTGGTTGCAAAGTGGTCAGACAGGTTCTTACGTGCTGATAATGACAGTTTCCATCATATTATTTTTCATTTTCCAGTTACTCTGGAAAGCCTAATCAAACGCATTGAATATGTTCGCAGCTTTTGATAATTTTCCCGCTTTACTGATCTGGTTGCCATTGGCTGGAGGTCTTCTTTCTTTTTTTATCAAATCAGAAAAAGGGGCCAAGGCAAATGCCATGATATTTTCCCTGCTCAGTCTGGTCGTAATGCTTACTGCCCTGTTTTTTACAGCGTCAAAGCATTTCATGCTCAATCAGGTAAGTTATGTGTGGTTACCAGGGATTGGCAGCAGTTTCGGACTTATCCTTGACGGCCTGACCAGAATCCTCAGTTTACTTACGGTAATTATCTTCCCCATTGTATTTCTGATGGTGCCAGCAAACAGGTATATCCATGCCAACAGGTTTTATGGGTTGATGCTTTTGACGCAGTGCGGACTCCTTGGTGTTTTTATGGCCACAGATGCCCTGGTATTCTATTTGTTCTGGGAGCTTGCACTGATACCTGTTTATTTTCTTTCATCTGTCTGGGGTGGGGAAAAGCGAATAAGGGCAACATTTAAATTTTTTATTTACACATTTCTGGGATCACTGTTTTTGCTGATCGGGATACTGTACATGTATCTTAAAACTGGTACAGGATCATTCGGACTGGTAGCATTTTACAATGCACAGCTTACCCAAACGGAGCAGTTCTGGATGTTTGGATTGTTTTTCATCGCATTTGCCATCAAAATGCCTGTTTTCCCCTTCCATACCTGGCAGCCCGAAGCTTACGAAGAGGCTCCGACTCCTGTAACAATGGTGTTAAGCGGCGTGATGGTGAAAATGGGACTTTTTGGTGTTTTGAGGTGGTTACTGCCCATGTTCCCACTTGCTGTCAAAGAGTTTAATACGGTAATTGTAATTGTCATTGTAGCGGGAATGGTATATGCATCATTTATTGCTATATACCAAGATAGCATTAAGCGACTTATTGCATATTCATCTATTGCGCATATTGGACTTATGGCAGCAGGTGCTTTTACACTGAAGGACAGTGCAATTCACGGACTGACATTGCAGATGTTCAACCATGGAATCAATATTGTGGCATTGTGGGTTGTGGCTGATATTGTGGAACGCCAGACTGGAGCCACCCGTATATCTCAACTAGGTGGTATTGCCCGCAAAGCTCCAATCCTTACAATTTTTCTTGTGATAGCAGCTTTTGCCAATATTGCATTGCCACTCACCAATGCATTTGTGGGTGAACTGATGATCTTCAATGGTTTGTTCCAGTTTAAACCATGGATCGCCGCATTTGCGGGATTGAGCATTATCCTTTCTGCCGTATATACATTAAACATGGTTAAAAATGTTTTCTACGGAGAGCCAGTTGCGGCAACTTCCACCTTCACAGACATCAACAGGATTCAAGGTCTTGCACTTACAGTGCTTACTGTTTTGATTTTTGTAGTAGGTGTTTATCCTGATCCTTTCTTTAAATTAATCCATGAAACGGTTGGATTGATTGTAAATAAATATGTTACCATCTAAAATATTCTTTGGTTTATGAATGCAATAATTGTAGCTGCTTTGTGGGGTGTACTGATGATGTATGCCGGATTCGTGGCAAAAGGCAGGTCAACCAACCTGCTTGCGGTAACAGGTGTTATTGTTTTGCTTGTGGTGAATTGGCTTGAATACCTCGGACTTACAATTTTCAATATCGATACAAAAGGCATGCTTGTTTACAACAGTTTTGGACTGCTGTTCAATGAAGTCATTTTGTTCGCCACACTGATTTATTTCCTGCTTTCAGGTCAGGAATTGGGCAAGAGCAACAAGACCCCTTCTGATTTATATGCGCTGATATTTTTTATACTCGCAGGAATTGCCATAATTGCAGGCTTCAAGTCTTTGCTCATGTTGTTCATAGGTATCGAAATTGTATCGATCCCCCTTTATGTATTAGCCGGCAGTGCCAAAACAAACCTCAAATCAAACGAAGCTGCGTTGAAATATTTCCTGATGGGTTCTTTTTCAACTGGACTGATGCTGATGGGTATTGCATTTTTATATGGAGATGCGGGTACTTTTTTCCTTGAAGGTATCAATGCAGGCATGGGCATTATCACTCCGATGAAAGGCATTGGACTAGTACTTTTACTCGCTTCTATGTCTTTTAAAGTTTCTGCTGCGCCTTTCCATTTCTGGACACCGGATGTATATGATGGTAGTCCCACCGTTTTTACATCATTCATGGCAACTATCGTCAAATCTGCAGGATTCTTTGCTTTCCTTAAACTTTTTGAATCCGCATTTGGTAACATACATCGTGAGTGGCAAACCTTGATGGCTGTAATTGTGCTTTTAACCCTGGTTATTGGCAATGTTACCGCTGTTTTTCAGCAAAGTGTAAAGCGGATGCTCAGCTATTCCTCCATCGCACAGGCCGGATTTATGCTACTTGGTATTTTTGCCCTTAATGTCTTTGCCAAACAGGGAATGATACTCTATTTTGCAGCATACAGCCTTGCAACTATTGCAATTTTTGCTGTTCTTGCCAGGTTTAAAGATGATTCAATAGAATCATTCAATGGATTTGCGCGGAAGCAACCTTTGGTTGCCATATCATTGTTGGTTTCTTTTTTATCACTGGCAGGTATTCCACTTACTGCCGGTTTTTTTGCTAAATATTTCATGTTGTTGGCCGTGTTAAAAGATGCAACCATGCTATGGCTCGTTGTAGTAGCCATCTTGTGTGCTGCAGTGAGTGTATATTATTATTTCAGGGTTATCCAGGCTATGTATTTCAAAGATGTTACTGCAGAACAGGAACAGCTGCAGGTTCCTGAATTCAGCAGGTCTTTTAAATTAATTATTCTAATCAATACATTGTTGATTCTTGCTTTGGGTATTCATCCAGACTGGCTAACAAACCTGTTATGATAGTTTTCAGGGCTTAATTTCCTCCGTTCATCAAACTTTTTGACGACTGACCCATTGTTTGCCTAATTTTAGGGCATGAAACCATTGGATAATTTGGTGCTGGCCTGGAGAACGGTCCGCGCAAACAAGTTGAGGACCGGTATAACTGTGGCCATTATCGCATTCGGCATCATGGCCCTTGTTGGCATATTTACAGCCATCGAAGCGATGAATGAGAGTCTGCGAGACAGTTTTTCAACCATGGGCGCCAATGCGTTCAGCCTCCGTTTTAAAGAAAGAAGAATTGGATTTGGCAGGGGTGCTGAGGTTTCTAAGACCAATACCAAAAACCAGCGAAGGGAAAGGAAATCAAATACAGGAAAGATCATTACTTACCATCAGGCTCAACTGTTTAAGCAGTTGTACCAGTTTCCCTCAGCAGCAGTAAGTATCGGCCTGAATGGTTCGCGTAACCTAGTGGTTAATTTTGAAAACAAGAAAACCAATCCCACTGTAACCATGAGTGGGGGCGATGAAAACTACCTACTCCTCAATGGGTATGAAATTGCCTATGGTCGTAATTTCAACAGAAGAGATGTGGAAAGTGGCCAGGATATCTGCATCATCGGTAAAGATGTGGCATTTAAGCTCTTTGGATCCAGATTTGACCGTGCTCTTGATCAAGTTATACGTGTTGGCGGTAATAAATACAGGGTAATAGGTGTCACGAAGGAAAAGGGATCAAGTTCTTTTCTCCAGGCTGATAATATCATATTTGCAACCTACACCAATGTCAGGCAGCGCTATGCCAACAGAAACCAGTCTTTTAGCCTCGCCGTTAAAGTGGATGATGTAAATCAGATGGAGTCGGCCATTGGAGAAGCGGAAGGGGTTTTCAGAACAGTTAGGGGTTTGTTGGTGACAGAAGAAAACAACTTTTACGTTGATAAAAGCGACAGTATTGCAGAAACATTCATCAACCTGTTGGGAACCATTGCTGCAGCAGCAGGAGCCATTGGTTTTATTACGTTGATAGGTGCAGCAATCGGACTGATGAATATCATGCTAGTTGCGGTAACAGAACGCACCAAAGAGGTTGGATTGATTAAGGCACTTGGTGGCAAGCGTGGGTCGATCAGGTCGCAATTTCTTTTTGAATCTACTTTAATCAGCTTATTGGGTGCAATCATTGGTATTATTCTGGGTGTACTGATCGGCAATGTGGTAGGCAGCCTGATGGACACACCCTTTTTTGTGCCTTGGAATATTGTGAGTATCGGTATTATTATTTGTTCAATTGTAGGATTGGTAGCTGGACTTTATCCAGCTATGAAAGCTGCAAAGCTTGATCCTATAGTAGCCCTCCGTTATGAGTAATCTTATTTGATCGCTTTATTTGCACACATATTAAAACGCGAAACGCCTTCCATTTGGAAGGCGTTTCGCGTTAAGGGTGTAACCCCTTTTACTAACTTGTTTATTTAGGATCAAGCGCTCTTTTGATACGCTCAGCAACATCCTGCAGGTGATATTTGCTCATATTGTCTGTGCTACCTGCTGCAGCTGCAAGGGCTTCAGCACGCAGGGAAGACAACTGTGCACGCACAATAGAAGTAACATCTGTTTTCTTTGGATCAGGTCCTGAAGAAATCGCACCACCCATGCTGATGGTCATAGATGCACCACCACCACCAAGGAGTGAAATCATTCTTTCAACATAGCTCTTCTGCAGGTTTCTTCTGTAACCATCTATCTTTTTTCTCGCAGGTAATTCACTCCAGATACCTTTTTTAAGGTCTGTCAGCAATTCATCAACGCCATAAGCATTGGCAAAGCGATTGGAAGATGTAGCCATTCTGGTAAGCCTGGAAGCAGAAAGGATGTTTGCAAGTGTATTGTCTTGCAGAGAACCAAGCTGATCGCCAGCAGGACTATTTATTTTATCCAGGATTTTATTGTCAAGCATCCAGGTAGGCGTGTTGAAAAGCTGGGTATTGAGGAAGGCAACAGCTTCTTTCTGCATGGCTTTGGGCGTAACTTCAAATACTACACCATCCTGCTCCACACTCTTTGGCGTTTCATAATACCCGCCAATGTTTCTGGAAACATGTCCGATATACCTGTTATACTGTCCAACTACCTGACGATACATTTGAGATAGGTTTTCATACTTGTTACCTTCTTCTTTGGTCCATTCAGGCAGGTTTGCTACAATCCGCTTCAGGTTTTTGATACCATATTCACTGGCTTTCATGGCATTGTCTCCCAGGTCTTCACTCTGGGTTCTGGGGTCGGCCATGTTGCCGTATTCATAAGTACCAAACCATACACGCGGATTTTTAGCCATACGCTCGTTGTAGAGTTTATTTCTTTGCTTGCTATCTGTTTCAACATCTCCAGCGCCATAGCCATAGCCCCATTCGATTGCCCACTTGTCATAATCACCAATTCTTGGGAAAAGTCCGGATTTGCTGATGTTGTCTTCAGGCTGAGCAACATAGTTGAAACGAGCATAATCCATGATGGAAGCCGTATGACCATTTGCCTCAACCCAGTTTTTGTCGCGCAGTTTTTCAACAGGGGTCTTGCTGCTTGAACCCATGTTGTGACGGAGGCCTAGCGTATGACCAACTTCATGAGAAGATACAAAACGAATCAAGTTACCCATCAGGTCGTCATCAAATGTCATTTTACGGGCATCGGCATCAACAGCTGCGGCCTGTACAAAATACCAATCGTGAACCAGGCTCATTACATTATGGTACCAGCCGATATGGCTTTCGAGGATTTCACCGCTGCGAGGGTCATGCACATTCGGACCATATGCGTTGGCGATGTCTGAAGCAAAGTAACGGATAACAGAAAAACGGGCGTCTTCCAAACTCATAGTGCTATCATTCTCAGGCCACTCTTTACCCATGATGGCATTTTTGAAGCCCGCTTTTTCAAAGGCTACCTGCCAGTCGTCAATGCCTTTGATCAGGTAAGGCCTCCATTTTTTAGGGGTTGCAGGATCGATGTAGTAAATGATAGGCTTTTCAGGCTCAACCAGTTCACCTTTTTTCCATTTTTCCATGTCTTCCTTGCGCGGCTGCAGTTTCCAGCGAACGATGAAGTTTTCTGTTTCAACTTTTTGCTGATTATCAGAGTAAACGGTATAATCGTCTGCAAAGTAACCTACACGCACATCATTGGTTCTTTTCTGCATTGGTTTTTCAGGCAGAATGATGAAGGAAGTGTTGGTTTCGATGGTAATAGCACCAGCGGCTGATGCAGCAGGAAGGCTGGAAGAAGGAAAAGGAGAAGGAGCTCCAAGACCACCACCAGCTGATGAAGAGAATGTTTTAACCGTTCTCACTTCGGTATTGATGGGGAAGCTCTTTATCGTCTCAATATAAGAGCGATCAGACTGCAACATAGAGAGATTCAGCCTTCTTTTGGAAGAGGCATTGAGTGATACTGCCTGGTTGTCTCCTTTCAGGAAATCTGTTACGTCAATGACGGCACCAGAGGAATCCTTACCCAGTGAAGCAACCGGAAAAGAAGCAGCAATCGGATCGAGGTTTGAATTTCTAACTGCTTTGTAAATAGGCTGACTGGAATCTGCAACGCTGATGATGGTAACAACGCGCATGAAAATCTTGTTATCCGGACCTTTTTCAAACTTCACAACCTGCTGATTGGCCAGTTCACCACCATAAACGCCACCACCACCGGCTACTTTCGAGTAACGGGTAACTGCCATGATTTCCCTTCCGAAAAGCTTTTCGTCAATTTCGAAATAATATTTGTCTTCAACCTTGTGAACGGTAAACAGACCTTTTGTAGTCTTGGCTTTTGCCGTGATCACATCTTTGTAGGCTTTCGGACCATTGG